>NZ_CP107048.1:1682500-1685000 GCF_025736935.1 Qipengyuania sp. SS22
CTACCCGCCACAGAGGGTCCCAACACCGGATAACGGTGCGTGGTTAGACATCAGAAAATCACAGGGTGGTATTTCACAGGTTGGCTCCACACCAGCTGGCGCCGATGTTTCAAAGCCTCCCACCTATTCTACACAGTAATTTCCTAATGCCACTCTGAAGCTGCAGTAAAGGTGCACGGGGTCTTTCCGTCTAACCGCGGGTACTCCGCATCTTCACGGAGAATTCAATTTCGCTGAGCATATCCTGGAGACAGTGGGGAAGTCGTTACGCCATTCGTGCAGGTCGGAACTTACCCGACAAGGAATTTCGCTACCTTAGGACCGTTATAGTTACGGCCGCCGTTTACTCGGGCTTCAATTCGGAGCTTGCACTCCTCCTCTTAACCTTCGAGCACCGGGCAGGCGTCACACCCTATACGTCGTCTTGAAGCCGACTTAGCAGAGTGCTGTGTTTTTGCTAAACAGTCGCTACCCCCTGGCCTGTGCCCCCTCCACACTACTTGCGTAATGAGAGGGCCTCCTTCTTCCGAAGGTACGGAGGCAATTTGCCGAGTTCCTTCAGGATACTTCTCTCAAGCGCCTTGGTATACTCTACCTGACCACCTGTGTCGGTTTCGGGTACGGTCTATATTGAAGAGGCTATTTCCTGGAACCGCTTGGCTGCCCGACCAATCCAATAAGGTCGAACAACTTCCACGATCCGTCACACATCTTCAGGCCCACGAATATTTACGTGGTTCCCATCGACTACCCCCTTCGGGCTCGTCTTAGGGGCCGGCTAACCCTGCTCCGATTAGCGTTGAGCAGGAACCCTTGGTCTTTCGGCGACAGGGCATCTCACCCTGTTTGTCGCTACTCATGTCAGCATTCGCACTTCCGATATGTCCACCGTCGGTTACCCTTCGGCTTCAACCACTTACGGAACGCTCCGCTACCGCTCAGAATAAATTCTGAACCCTAAGCTTCGGTGCATATCTTTAGCCCCGTTACATCTTCGCCGCAGGAACCCTTATTTAGACCAGTGAGCTGTTACGCTTTCTTTAAAGGATGGCTGCTTCTAAGCCAACCTCCTGGTTGTTTTGGGATTCCCACATGCTTTCCCACTTAGATATGACTTGGGGACCTTAGCTGTAGGTTAGGGCTGTTTCCCTTTTGACGACGGACCTTAGCACCCGCCGTCTGTCTGCCGGATAAGACTCGATGGTATTCGGAGTTTGGTTAGGTTTGGTACCGCTCGCGCAGCCCTAGCCCATCCAGTGCTCTACCCCCATCGGCATACATCCGACGCTCTACCTCAATAGATTTCGCGGAGAACCAGCTATTTCCCGGCTTGATTGGCCTTTCACCCCTAAACACAGCTCATCCGAGAATTTTTCAACATTCACCGGTTCGGTCCTCCAGTGCATGTTACTGCACCTTCAACCTGGCCATGCCTAGATCGCCGGGGTTCGGGTCTAATTCATCGAACTCAGTCGCCCTATTCAGACTCGCTTTCGCTGCGCCTACACCTAACGGCTTAAGCTTGCTCGATAAATTAAGTCACTGACCCATTATGCAAGAGGTACGCTGTCACCCCCTATGGGGCTCCAACTGCTTGTAAGCATTCGGTTTCAGGTACTGTTTCACTCCCCTAATCGGGGTGCTTTTCACCTTTCCCTCACGGTACTTGTTCGCTATCGGTCATGTGCGAGTATTTAGGCTTGGAGGGTGGTCCCCCCATGTTCAGACAGGATTTCACGTGTCCCGCCCTACTCGAGTCTTCTTCGATTGTTTTCACCTACGGGGCTGTCACCCGCTATGGCCACTCTTTCCAAAGTGTTCGGTTAACTAACGAAGAAGCACTGGCCTGGTCCCGGTTCGCTCGCCACTACTACGGGAATCTCTGTTGATGTCTTTTCCTCCGGGTACTGAGATGTTTCAGTTCCCCGGGTTCGCTTCACCAAACCTATGTATTCAGTCTGGTGATACCCTATCCACCTCTTTCCGGCCGACCCGAAGGTCGAACGAAAGGAAATGGTGAGGGTGGGTTTCCCCATTCGGAAATCGCCGGATCAAAGATTGCTCACATCTCCCCGACGCTTATCGCAGCGTGCCACGTCCTTCATCGCCTGCACATGCCAAGGCATCCACCAAATGCTCTTACCTCACGCTTGAGAATCCACACCATCAACGACAGACCTGCATAAAAGTCCATCGTCTCGCGATGATGCGGAGGATATCTCAGCCAGATAATCATTATGATTGATCTTGTTGTGATGCATCGATCGCCCGAACGGCCGAAGCCGAACAAAACAATCCATGCGCCACGGCATCGATTTAAAAACCCATTCACAATGTCAAAGACAGCGACCCAGATGGCCGCCTACTCGCTTAACGCGAGATCTACGTTCGTTTCATCTATCGGATTGATGTGCCTGGTGGAGCCTATCGGGATCGAACCGATGACCCCCTGCTTGCAAAGCAGGTGCTCTCCCAGCTGAGCTAAGGCCCCGTAAGACCA
>NZ_CP107048.1:2587500-2680032 GCF_025736935.1 Qipengyuania sp. SS22
TGCAGATCGAGATGGATGGGGTAGCGGTACGCAATCTGACGGTGAATAAGTCCTTCAGCGTACTGACGCTGGGCAAGAGCACTTTTGCTGACCGCATTAAGATTAGCAGGAGCAGCTTTTCGGATATTTCCGGAGCGATCGTCTCCGCCGCCGCCGAGACCGAAGATTACGGGCAATACAATGTCGAATATCTCGACATCACCCGCAGCAGCTTCGCCAATATCGGCGGTCCGGTCGCCGATATCTATCGCGGAGGCCGCGACGAAAGCACCTTTGGCCCTGCGGTCACGATCGCCCGCAACACGTTCGTGAACGTCGGCCAGGCGGCCACCAATGGCTTGAGTGCATCGGTGAATCTGCACGGCGTCCAGACCGCGACCATTGCAAGGAATGCGTTCACCGCGTCGGCTCCGCTGCGCGTGGTCCATACGGTAGGCACGCCGATGACTTCGGTGGCCAAGAACAGCTTCACCGACACGCCCGCACCCGTGCTTGTCGAACTTGTGTTCGACGGCGAACCGCGCGTTTCGCTCGCGGACAATGCGTTCGGCGGGGTGGGGGTCGAATGAGGCATCTCCTGCTCCTTTTCGCCGCGATCATGCTGGCGATGGCCGGTCTGATCGCACCCATCAGTGCCACGGGGCAGGATGTCGCCCAATCCGATCTACCGCCGCTTTACCGCGCGGAGATGACGCGGGCGCAGACTTTCGTGTCGGAGATGATGGAGCAGGGCGTTGTGGTGCCCGTGCCCCAGGACCCGGGCGGGGGCTACACGCATGAACAGCACAAGCGGAACTACCGGGCGATCTATCTGGCGGGGCAGCTTTATCGCATCACGCGCGAGCAGGCCTATGCCGATTACGTCCGCGATATGCTGCTCGCCTATGCCGCGCTTTATCCGACGCTTGGCGATCACCCCGCCAAGGCGAACCAGAATGTCGGCCGTATCTTCTGGCAGGTGCTCAACGATGCCGTCTGGCTGGTCCATGCAGTGCAGGGATATGGCGATATTCGCGACGGGCTGAGCGATGCCGACCGCACCCGGATCGATGAGGACGTGTTCCGCCGCGCGGCGCATTTCCTCTCGGTGGAATCGCAGCGGACCTTCGACCGCATTCACAACCATGCGACCTGGGCCACCGCCGGTGTCGGGATGACCGGCTATCTCCTCGATGACCAGGACCTGATCGACCGCGCGCTGCTGGGATCGGACAAGACCGGTACCACCGGCTTCCTGCGCCAGACCGAACTGCTGTTCTCGCCCGACGGCTATTATACCGAGGGTCCGTATTACCAGCGCTATGCGCTGATGCCCTTCATGGTATTCGCCGATGCGATTGCGCAGAACGATCCCGATCGCCGCATTTTCGCCTATCGCGACGGGATCCTGCTCAAGGCGCTGCGGACCACGATCCAGCTCACCTACGGGGGCTATTTCTTCCCCTTCAACGATGCAGTTCGCGACAAGAGCCTCAACACCGACGAACTCTATCACGGTGTCGCCATTGCTTATGCCGAAACGCACGATCCCGGGTTGCTGGCGATCGCCGAGTGGCAGGACCGCACCATCCTGACCGCCGACGGGCTCGAGCTTGCGCGCGATCTGGCTGCAGGCAGGGCGCAGCCGTTCGACTTCGGTTCGATGCTGCTGTCTGACGGACCCGAAGGCAAGCAGGGCGCGGTGGCCATTTTGCGTCATGGCGAGGGGCCCGATCATACTGCGCTTGTTGCGAAGAACAGCTCGCAAGGCATGGGCCACGGCCATTTCGACAAGCTGAGCTGGCAATTCTACGACGATGGTCACGAGATCGTGCGCGATTATGGCGCCGCACGCTTCCTCAACATCGTTGCCAAGGATGGCGGGCGTTACCTCCCGGAGAACGAGAGCTGGGCCAAGCAGACCGTCGCGCACAACGCGCTGGTGGTGAACCAGGCGAGCCATTTCGGCGGCGATGTGGATCTGGCCGACAGGCACGCCCCGACGCAGCTCCATTTCTCGGCAGAACCTGACCTGCAGGTCAGCACGGCGCGTATCGACAGCGCCTATCCGCAAGATCATGTGACCATGCTGCGCACGCTCGCGCTGCTCGATGTGGCGGGGCTCGAGGCCCCCGTGGTGGTGGACCTATTGCGCGCCGAGGGTGAGGGCGGGCTGACCTTCGATCTGCCGCTCCACTATTCGGGCCACATCGTCGAAACCGGCTTCGCAGCCGACCGCAATCTGACGGGGCGCCCGGTGCTAGGCGCGGACCATGGTTACCAGCATATCTGGGTCGATGGCACCGCCGTACCCAACGCCGACGAGGCCTTCATGACCTGGATCCTTGGCGGGCGCTTCTACACTTATCGTTTTGTGCCGCAGCCCGGCGCGCAAACGATCCTCGGCGAAAGCGGCGCGAACGACCCGGCCTTCAACCTGCGCCGCGAACCGCTGGTGATCCAGCGCGTGTCAGGCGCCGCCGATGCGACATTCGTCAGCATGCTTGAGCCGCACGGGCTCTATGATGGGGCGACCGAGCAGACTGTCGACAGCCGCAGCCTGATCGCCTCGCTGCGCCACGAGAAATACAACAGCTACGATCTGGTGATCGTCGAAACCAAGGGCGGCGAACAGACCGTTCTCGCGATCTCCTATGACGACGACCCTGCCCAGCGCCACAACGCGACCGTCGATGGTCGCACGTTGAGCTGGACGGGCTTCGCCGCGCGGATCGAGCTCGACCAGGAGAGGAACTGACATGGCCACGAAAGTGCGCGAACACAGCGAGGCCTTCGTTGCGGCCAACAGGGTCGCGAAAGAAGACCTTGGCGGCGGGATCGCCCGCCAGATTCTTGGCTACGGCCCCGATCTGATGGTGGTCCGCGTATGGTTTGAAAAGGACGCTGTGGGCGAAGTCCATGCGCATCCGCATAGCCAGTCGACCTATGTCGAAAGCGGTCGCTTCGAAGTCGTGATCGACGGCGAGAAACGCGTGCTCGGCGCGGGTGACGGCTTCTATGTTGCGCCGCATCTCGACCATGGCGCGGTATGCCTCGAAGCGGGTGTCCTGATCGACACCTTCAGCCCCGCGCGCGAAGACTTCCTAGGACGGGGAGACTGACCGTGATGAAGGGCAAGCTCCGCTACTGGATCGTCGCATTGGTCGCGCTGGCGACCATCATCAATTACATCGACCGCGGCGCGCTGGCGGTGCTGTGGCCCGAGATTTCCGAAGAACTCGGGCTGACCAAGGTCGAATATGCGATCATCATCAACGTCTTCACCTTCGCCTATGCCTTCGGGCAGACGATCTTCGGCAAGATATTCGACTGGATCGGCGTGCGGCTGGGCTTTGTACTGGCCATCGCGGCATGGTCGCTCGCAACGATGCTCCATGCGGTCGCCAGCGGGCTGACCAGCTTCGCCGTATTCCGCGGGCTGCTGGGCGTCGCCGAGGCGGGCAATTGGCCCGGGGCGACCAAGGCCAATGCCGAATGGTTTCCGATCAACGAGCGGGCCCTCGCGCAAGGCATCTTCAATTCGGGCGCGGCAATCGGCGGGATCGTTTCCGCCCCGATCGTCGGGCTGCTGTTCGTCTTCCTCGGCTCGTGGCAGGCGACTTTCATCGCCATCGGCGTGTTGGGCCTGCTGTGGCTGTTGCCCTGGCTGATCGTCTACAAGAGCGGACCCGAAGCGCACCCCTGGATCAGCGAGGAAGAGCGTCAGTTCATCCTCACCGGCCAGCGCAACAAGGATGTCGGCGAGGTTGCCGATTATGCCCCGGGCTCGGGCGAGATCCTCTCGCGCAAGGAAAGCTGGGGCGTGATCATGGCGTCCTTCTTCCTCGATCCGATCTGGTGGCTGTTTGTCGGCTGGCTGCCGCTCTATCTCTACGAAACATACGGCTTCGGGGTCGAAGAAATCGCCACTTATGCTGCGGTCCCCTATGTCGGCGCCATGTTCGGTGCCTGGTTCGGCGGACTGCTGGCGCAGAACCGTATCAAGGCGGGCTGGACGGTCAATCGCACGCGCAAATCGGTGATCGGCCTTGGCGGGTTGATCATGCTGGTCGCGCTGCTGGCCACGACGCAGGCGGCCACGCCGTTGATCGCCGTGCTGTTGATGGCGGTCATCCTGTTCGGTTTCCAGACCGCGGTGGGCAATATCCAGACGCTGCCGAGCGATTTCTACAGTGGCGCTTCGGTGGGGACGCTGGCGGGTTATGCCGGCACCGCTGCCAAGCTCGCCGTCGTCGGCCTCAACTTCCTGATCCCGATCATCACCGTGGACAGCTATGCGCCGGCCTTCGTCGTCGGCGCGGGGCTCGCGATCATGACCGTGCTTTCCGTGCTCGTACTGTGCCCGGAAATCAAACCTCTCAAACCCAGATCCGCCTAGCGCGGCCAACCCAAAGACGGGGACAAATCACATGAAATTCCAAGGCAAAACCGCAATTGTCACCGGTGGCAGCCGCGATATCGGCCGGGCCATCTCGGTCAAACTGGCCAGTGAAGGCGCCAATGTCGTCGTCAATTACTTCAGCAATGAAGGCGATGCCGATGCCACGCTGGCAGCGATCGAGGCCGCTGGCGGCGGCAAGGCGATCAAGGTCCGTGCCGACGTGACCAAGCCCGATGACGTCGCCAAGCTGGTGGCGGCTGCGACCGATGCGTTCGGCGAAGGGATCGACATTCTCGTCAACAATGCCGGCGGGCTGGTCGCGCGCAAGCCGCTTGCCGAGATGGACGAGGAGTTTTTCAACCACGTCATGCAGCTCAATTTGACCTCGACCTTCCTCGCGACCAAGGCTGCGGCCGAGCACATGGGTGAAGGCGGCGCGATCGTCAATCTCGCCTCGCTCGCAGGCCGCGATGGCGGCGGCGGTGGTGCCGCGGCCTATGCGACCTCGAAGGGCGCGGTGATGACCTTCACTCGCGCGATGGCGAAGGAACTGGGTCCCAGGGGAATCCGTGTGAATGCCCTGTGCCCGGGAATGATTGCGACGGCCTTCCACGACAAGTTCACCCCCGATGCCGCGCGCGAAAACGTCGCCAATTCGACCCCGCTGCGCCGTCAGGGCCGGGCGGAAGAAGCCGCGGATGCGGTCGCCTATCTCGCGTCGGACGAGGCGTCGTTCATCAATGGTGCGAATGTCGATATCAACGGCGGCCTCGGCTTCTCCTGAGCGCCGCGCAAGTCGGGATCCACGATGACCACTTTCATCTTCGGCGAGGCAATGCTGGAGTATCACAGCCATGGCGGAGCAGGGCTTCGCTATGGCGGTGATACACTCAACACGGCGATCCATCTCGCGCGTGCGGGGCATGAGGTCGCTTATGTCACCGCAGTCGGGACCGATCCGATCAGCGATGCGCTGGTCGCGGCATGGGCGGCCGAGGGTATCGATACGCGCCATGTCCTGCGCCACCCCGATCGCAATCCCGGCATCTATGCGATCCATTTGGACGAGCATGGCGAACGCAGCTTCCTCTACTGGCGCGACCGCAGCGCCGCGCGGGAAATGTTCGCGCTTCCGGGAATGGCAGAGGCGCTTGAGGCGGCGGCTTCGGCCCGGCTCGTCTATTTCAGCCTGATCTCGCTCGCGATTGTCGACGATGCGGGGCGCGATGCGCTGATTACGCTGGGGGGCCAACGCAAACGAGCGCGGCAGGCGGTCGCCTATGACAGCAATTTCCGGCCCAATCTGTGGCCGGACCATGCAACCGCCGCCGCCATATCGCAGCGCGCCGTGCACAATTGCACCATCGGCCTGCCGACCAACACGGATGAGCGTGACCTATGGGGCTCGGACGAAGGGGAAGGCGCCATCGCAAGCCGCTGGGCGGCCGGCGGGTGCGATCTGGTCGCGGTGAAGGCGGCAGAGAAGGGCTGCGTGCTATCGACCTCGGAGGCGGGAGAGCCCGAGATCATTGCCGCAGTGCCAACCGATGTGGTCGATTCGAGCGGGGCAGGCGATGCCTTCAACGGCGGCTTCCTCGATGGCTGGCTGAGAGGCAAGGCGGTCGGCGAATGTGTGGAATCGGGCCAACAAAAGGCGCGGGAAACGCTCGCGCACAGGGGTGCGATCCTGCTCTGAGCGGGAACTCTTGGAATACTTTCTTTGACCGACCTCAATCGGTCGCTGCGTAGCGTGGAGACGCTGAGCGACGTGCGCCGCATCGTCACCCCGTCGAGTCTTGACGGAATAGAGGTCGAGGTCTGGGTGGCCGTGCCGCCCGATTATCTCTTAGGCCCCATCCGATCGTACTAAAGTCGATACGGCCAAATGGCGCCAGTCGTGCTATCCTGGCCCGATGGTCAGCGAGCTGAGCGATATCCGGTCTTTTCTCGAGCACACGGCCCCGTTCGACGCACTCGACCGCGACACGCTGGTCTCTGCCGTACGCCGGGTGACGGTTCGCTATTACCGGTCGGGCGAGGAAATCCTGGCCAGCGGCGGACACAATGAACATCTCTATGTCGTCCGTTCGGGATCGGTCGAACTGCGGCTTGCTGGAGACGATCTGATGGCGCATCTCGATGCGGGAAGCTGCTTTGCCTTTCCCTCGCTTCTGCGCGAGGGCGAGGTGCGCAATACGACCGTCGCGCTGGAGGATACGCTCGCCTATCTTTTGCCGGGGGACCTTTTTCGCGAGCTGCGCCAGAAATCGACCCCCTTTCGTGAGTTCTTTGCCGAGAACGAGAGCGCGCGCATCCGCAATGCCGTGCGCGACCTGAAAAGCAGGCATTCCAGCCTGCTGGGGCAGCGCAGTATCGGGGAACTCCTCACGCATCGCCGACCGGTCTCGTGCAATCCGGATACGCTTGTTTCGGATGCCGCCACGCTGATGAGCCATCACGATGTGAGCACGCTGGCCATTTGCACCACCGAAAAGCTTGTCGGGATCTTCACCGATAAGGATTTGCGCAACCGGGTGGTCGCCACGGGGCGCAGTTTCGATACGCCTGTCAGCGCCGTGATGACCTCGGCGCCATGCACATTGCCCGAAAGTGCGACTATTTCGGAGGCGATGGCCATGATGGCGGCCGGGGGTTTCCGCCACATACCCGTGCTCGGCCCGGGCGGTGAACTGCTCGCCATTCTGAGCGCGACCGACATCCTGGCCCATCTCGGCGACAGCGCGATCGATACGGGAATGCTCGTCGCACGCGCGGCAACGCCGGGGGCGCTGGTTGCTGCAGCCGAGCGTATTCCCGAAGGTTTCACACGGATGGATGCGGGCGGGTTTCACGCCGAGCATACCATGCGTTTCACCTCCGCGCTGGGCGAGGCAGTGCACCGCCGGGCGGCAGAGCTGGCGGAGGCTGAGCTTGGTCCCCCTCCGGTCCCCTATGCGCTGATGGTGTTCGGCTCGCTTGCGCGGGGCGAACAATTGGTCGGGTCCGACCAGGACAATGGCCTGGTAATCGACGACCGGGTCGACGCGGCCGGAAGAGCCTATTTCGAGGCGCTGGGCACGCGCATATCCGATACGCTGCATCAGGCGGGCTTCGTTTACTGCAATGGCGGGATCATGGCTCGCAATGCCGACCAGCGGCTGACCTTGGGCGAGTGGCAATCGCGGTACGACGACTGGATCGACAATCCCGACGAGGACAAGATCCTGCGCGCGACGATCTTCTTCGACATGCGCGTGGTCCACGGGCGGCTCGAGGTGGAGCGCGATTTGCGCGACTATGTCCTCGGGAGAGTGGCGAGCAACCGGCTGTTCCTGAGTTACCTCGCGCGCGATGCGCAGCGCAGCCGCATCCCGCTCGGCATCTTCCGCAACCTCGTGCTGGAAAAGACCGCCGACGGCGCCAAGGGCTTCGATGCCAAGGCACAGGCGATCCTGCCGCTGATCGCCATCGCGCGCACTTTTGCCCTGTCCGAAGGCCTATCGGCAGTCGGCACGCTCGAACGGCTCGCTGCGCTGGCCGCAGCGGGACGCATGGCCAAGGGCGATGCAGAGAGCCTCAAGGACGCGTTCCTGCTCGTCAACGAGCTGCGGATCACCCACCAGGCGGCACAGCTTCGCCGGGGCAAGGCGCCCGACAATGTGATTGCCCCCTCATCGCTGTCCCCGCTGGAGCGGGATTATCTCAAGGATGCCTTTTCCGTCATTCGCGGCGGGCTGGAATCGCTCAAGCGCAATCTGGCGGGCGGCATTGCGTGAGGCGCTACGGTCGTGGCGTTTTGCGCGCGGCCTCAAGGCCTGCGCGGCCAAGGGCGATGCGCGGCTCGCGCATTATGCGCAGGCCGACTGGCCCGAAGCTGACACGCTCATCGGCGATGCATCCTTGCTCGCGCTCGATTTCGAGCTTGATGGTCTGTCGAGCAATGCGCATGTGCTGCAGGCCGGTTGGCTGGCGTTCGACGTGCGCGAAATCGATCTGGGCACTGCACAATCCTTCGACGTCAAAAGCGCTCGCAGGCTCGATGACGATGCGGTCGTGGTCCACGGGATCGGCGAGCAGCGGGCGCGTGCCGGGGATAGTCTCGACGGTGTCGTAGGCGAATTGGTCGCGGCGCTCGCTGGTCGCATCATGGTTGCCCATAGTGCGTCGATCGAACGCGAGGTGATTGCCCGCGTGACCCGGGCGCGCTTCGGCCTTGCGCTCCCGGTTCGGTCGATCTGCACGCTGGCGCTCGAGCGCAGGCTCAATCCCAACCTCGTCGGCAGCGGGGCATATCGTCTCGCTGCAACCCGCGCGCGGTACGGCCTGCCCGCCTACAGCCAGCATGATGCGCTGTCCGATGCGCTGGCGGCCGGCGAGCTGCTGCTCGCGCAGTTATCCCGCATGCCGAGGGACACCCGCCTCGGCCGTCTGGAAGCGCTCTAGACCCGCCCCCATTAGACTTATGTCGCGCTCGCCGTGTGTCTGCGCGCAGCATAGCCTCCCTTCGCAAAGCTTCCCAATTCCTGGGCGCTTTGCACATATGAGAGGGAGGGGATGCCATGTCCGACGAGAACGAAACCCATCAGACGAGCGAAGCGGAGGGCGCCTACTGGCGCGACAATATCCGCCTGCTGGTCACGCTGATGGCGATCTGGTTCGCCTGTTCATTCGGCGCCGGAATCCTGTTCCGCGACTTCCTCGACCAGTTCATGGTCGGCGGATATCCGCTCGGCTTCTGGTTCGCCCAGCAGGGCTCGATCTACATCTTCATTGCTCTGATCTTCTACTACGTCGTCAAGATGAGGAAGCTCGAGCGCAAGTACGATCTCGACGATTGAGGAGGGGACGATGGACACGCAAACTCTGATCTATCTCTTCGTCGGCGCCAGCTTCGCCCTCTACATCGGCATTGCCCTGTGGAGCAGGGCAGGTTCGACGAAGGAATTCTACGTCGCCGGCGGCGGGGTCAACCCGGTCGTCAACGGCATGGCGACCGCCGCCGACTGGATGAGCGCGGCAAGCTTCATCTCGATGGCTGGCCTCATCGCATTCCTCGGCTATGACGGGTCGGTCTACCTGATGGGCTGGACCGGCGGATACGTCATGCTGGCGCTGCTATTGGCGCCGTACCTGCGCAAGTTCGGACAGTTTACCGTGCCCGATTTTATTGGCACGCGGTATTATTCCAACGCAGCGCGGGTGGTCGCGGTGATCTGCCTGATCTTCATCAGCTTCACCTACATCGCGGGGCAGATGCGCGGTGTGGGAATCGTGTTCTCGCGCTTCCTCGACGTGGACATCACCATGGGCGTGATCATCGGGATGGGGATCGTCTTCGTTTACGCCGTGCTCGGCGGGATGAAGGGCATCACCTATACGCAGGTCGCGCAATATTGCGTGCTGATCTTCGCATATATGGTGCCGGCCTTCTTCCTCAGCTTCATGATCACGGGCAACCCGATTCCGCAATTCGGCCTCGGTAGCGAGATCAACGACGGGTCGGGGCTATACGTGCTCCAGAAACTCAATCTGGTGCTCACCGATCTCGGTTTCGGCGAATATACCGACGGGTCGAAGAGCATGGTGGATGTGTTCTGCATCACGCTGGCGCTAATGGTCGGGACCGCGGGTCTGCCGCATGTGATTGTGCGGTTCTTTACCGTCCCCAAGGCGTCCGATGCTCGCAAGTCGGCCGGTTGGGCGCTGGTGTTCATCGCACTGCTCTACACCACGGCGCCGGCCGTGGGTGCTTTCGCCCGCCTCAACTTCATCGATACGGTGAACGAGACGAGCTATTCGGAGGCACCCGGCTGGTTCAAGAACTGGGAGCGCAACGATCTCATCGCCTTCAAGGACAAGAACGGCGACGGTGTGATGCAATATCGCAGCGGGGCTGCCTTCGAAGGGGCACCCGCCTTTGGTGAAGGGACCGGGCCTTCGGGAGAACGCGTGGTCACCAACGCACCCGACGCCGACAGCGCGAACGAGGTCTATGTCGACCGGGACATCATGGTTCTTGCCAACCCGGAAATCGGCAATCTGCCGGGCTGGGTCATCGCGCTGGTCGCTGCCGGGGGTCTCGCCGCGGCTCTGTCGACCGCAGCCGGTCTGCTGCTGGTGATCTCCAGCTCGATCAGCCACGATCTGCTCAAGTCGACCTTCAAGCCCGACATAACGGAGAAAGGGGAATTGCGCGCGGCGCGTATCGCGGCGACCGCGGCGATCGTGGTTGCCGGCTATCTCGGCATCTACCCTCCGGGCTGGGTGGCACAGGTGGTGGCATTCGCCTTCGGGCTTGCTGCAGCCAGCCTGTTCCCCGCCATCTTCATGGGCATCTTTTCCAAACGGATGAACAAGGAAGGAGCGATTGCGGGCATGGTGACCGGCCTGGCCTTTACCTTCGGCTATATCTTCTACTTCAAGCTGGCCAATCCGGAGGCGAATGTAGCGGAGAACTGGCTGTTAGGAGTTTCGCCCGAAGGGATCGGTGTGGTCGGCATGGTGCTGAACTTCGTGATCGCCATCGTAGTCTCGAGGATGACGGCAAGCCCGCCGGTCGAGATCCGCAAGCTGGTGGATTCGATCCGCGTGCCGCGCGGTGCCGGAGATGCCCACGCACACTAGGGCCTATCGGGCCGGTCGCAGGGAAGGGCGGTGCTGCCGGGCGCCGCCCTTTCTTGCATGAAGCGCCAGTTGCGATAGTCTGGTACACGGAGGGAGACAGCCATGCTGTTCGGTGCAGCGATCATTGCGGCGACGCTCTACCTGGCGCTGCTGTTCTGGATCGCCGCGCGGCAGGACCGGCTGGCCGACGCGGGACAAATCGTGTCCGCGCGCAGGCGCGACTGGACCTATGGTCTCAGCCTGGCGGTCTATTGCACCAGCTGGACCTTTTTCGGCGGCGTGGGTTCGGCCGCAAGTTCGGGCTGGCATTACCTGCCGATCTATCTCGGCCCGGTGCTGGTCTTCACCCTCGGCTTCGGATTGGTGCGGCGCATTCTCGCGCAGGCCAAGGCGCAGCACTCGACCTCGATCGCCGACTTCCTGTCTGCCCGTTATGGTAAGAGCGCCATCGTCGCGGCACTGGTGACGATCTTCGCCACGATCGGTTCGCTTCCCTACATGGCATTGCAGCTGCAATCGGTGGGCGCCTCGCTGCTCGCGCTCGATCCCGAGCTCAAGGCCAGGGTTTCGGCCAACGAGCTGGTCCTGCTGGTCGCAGGCAGCATGGCGCTGTTCGCCATCCTGTTTGGCTCGCGCCGCGTCGGCCGGGCGGGCGACAATGCGGGCCTGGTGCTCACCATCGCGGTGGAATCGGCGGTCAAAATTCTCGCGCTATTGGCCGTGGCGGCATTCGCGCTGACAATCGTCGCCGACCGGCCGGAGGTGATTGCACCCTCGGTTTCCCCGTTTTCGGCCCGCCAGTTCGATGCCCGGTTTGCCGTACTCACATTGATCGCGGCCTGCGCCGCATTGTGCCTTCCGCGCCAGTTCCACATGAGCTTCGTCGAGGCCCAGACCGACCGCGCCGGCCCGCGGATGCAGTGGATCTTTCCCGCCTATCTTGTGGTCACTTCGCTGGTCATCGTGCCGATCGTGCTGGCGGGGATCGCCGTGCTTCCCGCTTCGACGCCCGCCGACCTGATCGTCATGGAGCTGCCGCTCAAAAGCGGCAATGCGGTGCTCGCGCTATTCGTCTTTATCGGCGGGTTTGCCGCCTCAACCGGCATGATCGTGGTCGCCAGCGTGGCTCTCTCGACGATGATCACCAACGACCTCGTCTCGCCGCTGGTGTTCCGGCGCGAACTCAAGGGCCGGGGCGACCGGACCCGGCTCGCGACCCGCCTGCTGATGATCCGCCGGCTCGTCATCGCCGCGCTGCTGTTTTTCGCCTACCTCGTCTATCTCGGCTTCGGCAACACGGCGAACCTTGCCGGTCTCGGGACACTGGCCTTTGCCGCCATGGCGCAATTCGCGCCGGGGCTCGTGCTCGGCATGATCACGCGGAACGGCAACAAGGTGGGCATGGTCTGCGGCTTGCTGGCTGGCTTTGCCTGCTGGTTGGTGCTGCTCATTCTCCCGCCCGCTACGGGACAGATGCCGATATTCCTCATCCACCCGGATCCACTGGTCTCGGGCGTTCTGATGAGCCTTGGCGCCAATACAGCGGCCTTCTGGGCAGGTTCGGCACTGGGGCGCGAAACGCTGGTCGATGCCGCGCAGGCGGCGGCCTTCGTCGGCACGGCGGCACCGGGAGCGCGCCCGGCCTTCACTACCGCCAAGCGCATCGCCGACGTCCGCCTGCTGCTCGCCCAGTTTGTCGGGGAGAAGCGGGCGAGCGAGACGCTCGGCGCGGGGTATCGCGACAGCGATCCGGCCGATCCCCAAATCCTCGCGATGGCCGAGCGGACCATTGCCGGCGTGGTCGGCACCCCTTCGGCGCGCATGCTGATGTCGAGCTGGTCGCAAGGGGATCCGGTACCGCTCGAGCAGGTCGTCGCCATGTTCGACGAAACCAACCGCCGCCTCTCCTTCAGCGGCGACCTGCTGCAGCTTGCGATCGAGAACATCGACCAGGGCGTCGCGCTTGTCGATCTGGACATGAACCTCGTCGCCTGGAACAGCCGCTACCAGGATATGTTCTCGCTGCCCGACGAAATGGCGAGCGTGGGCACGCCTATCGCCGACCTCATCCGCTACAATCTCGAACAGGGCGGCGTGCCCGAGCGGGAAATCGAGCTACAGGTCGCTCGCAGGCTCGAACATATGCGCGCCGGGCGCACGCATCGCCTCGAGCGCGAACAGCATGATGGGCGGGTCATGCGCATCATCGGCAATCCCGCACCCGGCGGCGGCTATGTCACCAGTTATAGCGATGTCACTGCCGACCGCCGCGCCGAGCAGGCGCTTGAACACAAGGTCGCCGAACGGACCCGGCAGCTGAGCGAGGCGAATACCAAGCTGGAGGCGGCGACCCGTTCGAAGACCCGCTTCCTCGCCGCGGCCAGCCACGATCTCATCCAGCCGCTCAACGCCGCGCGGCTCTTCGCCTCGGCGCTGGGCGAGGAAGTTCGGGGCCGCGAACCGCTCGAGGCGCTGGTCAAGGATCTCGACGGGTCGATCACCTCGGCGGACCGGCTGATCCGCACGCTGCTCGACATCTCCAAGCTCGACGGGGGAGGGATCGAGCCGAAGCACGAACCCGTCGCGCTCGACGATATCTTCGACGAAATTATGCGTGAGTTCTCGGTGCAGGCGGAGAACAAGGGGCTCACCTTTCGCCGCGTCTCGACAAGCGCGTGGATCCAAACCGACCGCGCGCTGCTCGCAAGCGTAGTGCGAAACCTGATGAGCAATGCGATCCGCTACACCGAAAGCGGGGGCGTGTTGCTCGGCGTGCGACGGGTGGGCGCCGACATCGAGCTTTGCGTCTTCGACACCGGACGGGGCATTGCCGAGGAGGATGTCGAACGGCTCTTCGGCGAGTTCCAGCGCGGGCGAACGCCCGACCGCGAGGGCCTTGGCCTGGGCCTGGCCATCGTACGGCGCATCACCGCGCTACTTTCGATCGACATTGTCACCCGCTCTGTTCTCGGGCGCGGAAGCAGCTTCTCGGTCCGGCTGCCGGTCCTGCGCTGGAGCGCCCGCGCAGAACCCGAGCGCCGGGGGCGCAAGGCGTCGACAATTGCGAATGCGCGCATCCTCGTGGTCGACAACGATCCGGGCGCTCTCAACGCGACCGCCGCGCTACTCGACCGATGGGAGCTCGAGGTGACCTGCGCTTCGGGCGAGGCGGAAGCGCTCGCAGTCGCGCCGACCGCGCCGGATGTGGTTATCATGGACTTCCGTCTCGATGACGGCGCGCGTGGCGACGGTGTTTACGAGGTCCTGTGCGCTGCATGGGGCACCCGCCCGCCAGCGATCCTGCTGACTGCCGAAGCGAGCGAGGAAACCGAGGCAGCCGCGGCGCGCATGGGGGCGAACCGGCTGCTGAAACCGTCCTCGCCAGCCGCGCTGCGAGCACTCTTTTCGGATTGCGTGGCGCGCAGCAGGCCCGAAAATCAGGCCGAGGTCGGGGTCGCTAAGTCCTGAGCCACCTCCAGCTTGCCCGCCAGCAGGACCGCCTGCGTACGGTTCACCACGCCCAGCTTGCGGAAAATGGCGGTGATGTGCGCCTTTACGGTCGCCTCGCTGATGTCGAGCTCATAGGCGATCTGCTTGTTGAGCAGCCCCTGGCTCAACTGGCCGAGAATCCGGCGCTGGGCGGGCGTGAGGTTGGCAATGCGGGCGAGGTCGTCGTCGGTTGCGCCGTCGCTTTCGGGAAACCAGTCGTCTCCCTCGCGCACGCACGACAGCGCTTCGCGCATGAGTTCCAGGCTCGCCGACTTGGGAATGAACGCCGCCGCGCCCAGCTGGCTCGCCGCATCATACACGCGGGGCTCCTCGCTCGCGGAGATGATGGCAACCGGAAGCGCGGGAAAATCCTGCCGGAAGTCCATCAGGGCGCTCAGTCCGTTCGAATCCTCCATGTGGAGGTCCAACAGCAGGACTTCGGCGCCCCGGTCCAGCTCGCGCCGTGCTTCGGTCGCGCTCGACGTTTCGACGATCTCGGCCCCGGGCCAGACCTTGGCTACCGCGTGGCTTAACGCCGTGCGGAACAAGGGGTGATCGTCGGCGATGATGATGCGACTTGCCATCTCGATCAGCGGTTCTGCCTCCCTTCGATCAGGCGATCAACCAGGCTTGGATCGGCAAGCGTCGATGTGTCGCCGAGCGAGCCGTAATCGTTCTCGGCAATCTTGCGCAGGATGCGGCGCATGATCTTGCCCGAACGCGTCTTGGGCAGGCCGTCGGTGAACTGGATGTGGTCGGGCGAAGCGATCGGGCCGATCTCCTTGCGGACATGGCTGCGCAGGTCGGTGTGGAGCGCGTCCGATCCCTTCTCCTTCGCGTTGAGCGTGACGTAGCAATAGATGCCCTGTCCCTTGATGTCGTGCGGGCATCCGACCACCGCGGCCTCGGCGACCTTGGCATGGCTGACCAGCGCGCTTTCGACTTCGGCCGTGCCCATGCGGTGACCCGAGACATTGATGACGTCGTCGACGCGGCCGGTGATCCAGTAATAGCCGTCTGCGTCGCGGCGGCAGCCGTCTCCAGTGAAATATTTGCCGCGGTAGGTGCTGAAATAGGTCTGCTCGAAGCGTTCGTGATCGCCATAAACCGTACGCGCCTGACCGGGCCAGCTGTGCGTGATGCACAAATTCCCCTCGGCGACGCCGTCGAGCACTCCACCTTCGTTATCGACCAATTGTGGTCGAATGCCGAAGAATGGCTTGCCCGCGCTGCCCGGCTTCATGTCGTGGGTAGATGGTAGGGTGGTGATCATTACGCCGCCCGTCTCGGTCTGCCACCAGGTGTCGACGATGGGGCAGCGCTTTTCGCCGACCACGTCGAAGTACCATTGCCAGGCTTCCGGGTTGATCGGCTCGCCCACCGTGCCGAGCAGGCGCAAGGATGACCGGTCGTGCGCTGTGACGAAACCATCGCCCTCGCGCATCAGCGCGCGGATTGCAGTGGGCGCAGTGTAGAGAATGTTGACCTTGTGCTTGTCGACCACCTCCCAGAAGCGGCCGTGGTCCGGATAGCTGGGCACGCCTTCGAAAATCACCTGCGTGGCGCCGTTCAACAGTGGGCCGTAGGCAATGTAGCTGTGGCCGGTGATCCAGCCGATGTCGGCGGTGCACCAGAAGACCTCGCCTTTCCGATAGTCGAAAGCGTAGGAGAAGGTCGTCGCGGTCCAGACACCATAGCCTCCGGTCGTATGCACGACGCCCTTGGGCTTGCCGGTCGAACCCGAGGTGTAGAGGATGAACAGCGGGTCTTCCGCGTTCATCGGCTCGCACGGGCAATCGGCACCGCTCGCAACCTCGTGATACCAGTGATCGCGGCCTGCGGTCATCGGAATGTCCGCGCCCGTATGGCGAACCACTAACATGCCGTCGATCGGCGTTTCGTGATCGGGCTCGGCGATCGCTGCGTCGACATTCGTCTTCAAGGGGACGCGCTTGCCGCCGCGCAGCCCTTCGTCGGCAGTGACCACGAAGCGGCTGCCGCACCCTTCGATGCGTCCGGCCAGTGCTTCGGGTGAGAAACCGCCGAAGACCACCGAGTGGACCGCGCCGATGCGTGCGCAGGCCAGCAGGGCAAGGACCCCTTCGACGATCATCGGCATGTAGATGGTAACGCGGTCGCCCCGTGTTACTCCGATCGCCTTGAGTGCGTTGGCCATGGCAACGACTTCGACGTGGAGCTGGCGATACGTCAACGTGCGGCTGCCGGCTTGCGGATCGTCGGGTTCGAAGATGATTGCAGTGTCGTCGCCGTATCGATCGAGATGGCGGTCCACCGCATTGTGGCACAGGTTCAACTTGCCATCGGCGTACCAGGCGATCTCTACTGGATCGTAAGACCATTCCCCTGCCTTGGACGGGTTATCGAACCAGTCCAGCCGCTTTGCCTGTTCGAGCCAGAAGCCGTCGCTGTCTTCGATCGACCGCTCGTACAGGCTGTCGAACTGTTCGAGCGTGCACCGGCTTGCTTCGGCGTTGCCAAGACGGCGGACAACATCGCGCATGAAATGTCTCCCTTCTTTATCGACCCAGATAGCAGCCCCGGCACCATACGCGCTGTCAGACCAAGGTCTTACGACCATCTGCCGATTTATCTGTCCCACCCGAAGTGCATCATCCCCCGGATAATATCTGAGGGAGGCTAACATGGGTGGCAGCGCATTCGGAAAATTCATGCGGGCAGGACTTCTTGCCGGAACCTGCCTTGCGGCGGCCCCGGCGGCAGCACAGGACGACGATGTCGAGGCTCGGTTGGACCGGCTCGAAAGGCTGGTCACGCAATTGGTCGAACGGCTTGACGCCAAGGACGGCGAACTGGATGCCCGGCAAGCCGAAACGGTCGCCCAGACGCAGCAGGCGCTGGCCGAGACCCGTATTCTCCATGAACGCCAGGAACAACTTGCCGCGCAGATCGACGAGCCGAAGAAGGACGAAGGCAAGGGTTTCCGGGTTGGCAGCACGCTCGTCTCCTACGCCGGTTATGTGAAGCTCGATGCGATTACCCAGCGCACCAGTGCCGGGCAGGTGGGCTCAAGCAGTATAGTGCGCGATTTTCTCATCCCCGGCGCCATCCCCGTGGGCGGGGATGCATCGGGTTGGGACACCGATTTCAACGCGCGCCAGAGCCGCCTTGTGTTCAAGACCGCGACCGATGTCGGGGGCGAGCATACGCTCGGCTCGCAGATCGAACTCGACTTCATGGTCACACCCGATGGCGATGAGCGCATTTCCAACAGCTACCAGCCGCGCTTGCGGCAAGCCTTCGTCACCTATGACAATTGGCTGTTCGGTCAGGCATGGTCGACCTTCCAGAATGTCGGCGCTCTGCCCGAAAGCCTCGACTTCATCGGGACCACGCCGGGCACGGTATTCGTCCGCCAGCCGATGATCCGATATACCGCCGGCGGCTTCATGCTGGCGACGGAGCAGCCGGAAACCACCGTGACCGCGAGCAATGGCGCGCGCGTGCTGCCCGGCGACGACACCATTCCCGACATGGTGGTGCGATATAATCTCACCGGCGACTGGGGCTCTCTCACCGCAGCGGGCATCCTCAGGAACCTGCGTATCGCAGACGATGACTTCGGGACGGGTTCGGACAGCGCGTTCGGCTATGGCCTGAGCGTCTCGGGCAGGGTCCGGCTGGGCGAGCGCGACGATTTCCGATTCATGGGGACGGCCGGCGACGGGCTGGGGCGCTACATCGGGCTCAACATCGTCAACGATGCCGCAGTAGACGCTGATGGCGACCTCGACCCGATCTTTACCTATTCGGGCTTCGGCGCCTTCCGCCACCAATGGTCGGACCAGCTGCGTTCGAGTATCGCGGGGTCCTATTTCAAGGCCGACAACCCGGTCCTGCTGACATCGGGCGCAGTCACCGACGAAAGCTGGAACGTCCTGGCGAACCTCATCTATTCGCCCGTCCGCCCGATCGATATCGGGATCGAGTACATGTATGCCGAGCGGACCACCGAAGACGGCCAGTCGGGCAATCTCCAGAAGGTCCAGGTCTCGACCAAATATTCGTTTTGAGCGCGGCCCGTTTGCTGGATTTCCGGTTAGCCGCGGGTCTTATCGATTTCCTGCTTCCGCCCCCCGGTTAGGCCCCCAAGCGGCGGCGTAGTTCGGCGGTCGAGGTGCGGGAGACCGGGGCCGGTACGGGGCAGCCCTTGACGAGTAACTCAAGATCCTGCCCGCCCGGGCGGCGGCGCAGGAGTTCGACCAGCCGGATATTGACGAGGGTCGAACGATGGACCCGCAGGAAATCTTGGTCGGGCAGGACCGACTGCCACCAGCGCAGCGGGCGGTCGTCGGTCAGTTGGGTGCCGTCGCGCAGGCCGACCAGCGACCCGTCGCGATCGGCGCGAACCGACGCGATAGACGCCAATGGCACGCCGCGGGCCGACCTGCCCGACTGGAGATAGATCGGGACCGAGAATTCCTCGTCCGCCGGTTTGCGTTTGGGGGCGCCTTCGGTGTTCGCCACCCCCATCAACGCAGCGATCTGGATCAGCGCGTGGACTTCGTCGATGGTCCAGCGGCGCGGGCTGCGCGCGGCATCGAGCCCGATACACGCGATCAACCGGCCGTCATCATTATGGACCGGGACCGTCAGCGTGCTCTGGATCTGCTGATGCCTGAATTCGACCTGCAGGCTGCGCAGGCTGCGGGGCAGCGTGGCCACATCGTTGATGGCGACACTGCGCCCCTCCCGCAGGGGGGCCAACATTTCTCCCATCATGCTAACCGGGACGTTCTGCAGATTCGCGACATGCGACGACACGCCCTCTTGGCACCATTCGTTCGAATTGCGCAGCAGCGTGACATCGTCGTTGAAACGCATCACCCACGCGCGATCGACCCTGGCCGCCACCCCGATATATTCAAGGACCTGCGGAATCGCCTCCTCGAACGGGAGCGACAGCAGGAACCGCGAGGCGATGACCGCCCAACACGGCGGATCGAGATATTCGGGCAATTGGGCCAGCTGCCAGATGTCCACCTCGCTGCCGAAACGTCGAGGTCCCCCTTCGAGCTCGATCAGGTTTTCACTCCATTCAGATGCCATGCTTGCCATTCGCCGGAATCCCCCTTGCCTGAATTCGTCCGAAATTGTCTGCCTTCGCCGAGCTAACTAGCCGCTTGGGCTCGTATTCAAAGGTTTCAGGGATTCGGGAAGATCAAGTAAACGAGGGAGCATAAAACGCGCGCAGCGATCGGGAGCTGCGCGTCACCTCGTGTGCGGGTCTTTGCTGGGCCTCGCATGCGCCGGGCTGCGAGCATCTGCGACAGATAGCCTCACCCGGCCACGTCACCGCCTGCCCACCGGCGCGGCGACAAGGCGTGTTTCCAAGCGATTGATCACATCCAGCAGCGGCCGCGGGCCGCGGCGGATCCAATTTGACTACCTGGGAGGGGGATAATCATGTCTATTTCTACGAGAGATTTCCGGCGCAGCTTGCTCGTCGCGACCGGCATCGGCGCGATCGCGGTATCCAGTCCGGCCATGGCCGAGGATTGCTTCCTCGACCGGGACGACGATGGCGCCATCGATGCAGCCACCGACGATGACGGTGGCGCGGATTCCGGCGATCTCGACACTAACCTTGCCTGCGGTGTCGACGCGACGGCGACGGGCGCTGACAGCACGGCGACGGGTGCATCCAGCACGGCGACCGGCGTCAGCAGCACAGCGACCGGGGCTGGAAGTGTCGCCAGTGCCACGCAAAGCACGGCAACCGGACGGTTCAGCACGGCCAGCGGAATGAATGGTACCGCCACGGGCGCCTTCACCTCCGCCGGGGGGGTAAGTTCCACAGCCACGGGTGCGTTTAGCAATGCAAGCAACCAGAATAGCACAGCGACCGGGGCGAACAGCGCGGCAACAGGCAATCTAAGCACGGCCACCGGAAAAAGTAGCGCGGCTTCGGGCACAGACAGCACCGCCACCGGCGGGAGCAGTGCGGCGAGCGCCACGAGCAGCACGGCCACCGGGGCGAGCAGTCTCGCAAGCGGTGTGCAAAGCACGGCGACCGGCGCCAGCAGCGAAGCCAGCGGTTTCAACAGCACGACGACAGGCGCATACAGCACCGCCACAGCCGTTAACGCGACCGCAAACGGATACGACAGTGACGCCACCGGCATGGACAGTACCGCAGCCGGCGCTTTCAGCGAGGCGAGCGGCGCAAACGCCACTACCACCGGTGCATCCAGCGCAGCGAGCGGCGAGAATGCCACCGCAAACGGCTATTCCAGCGCCGCCAGCGGAACCGACAGCACCGCCCTCGGCGCAGAAAGTACCGCATCCGCCGTCAGGAGCACGGCCACAGGGGCGAACAGCACGGCCAGCGGGCTGCAAAGCATGGCCAACGGCTATGGCAGTCAGGCCACGGCGTTCAACAGCCTTGCCGTGGGGGCCTTGAGCAGCGCGACCGGCAACAAGTCTACGGCCGTCGGGACCGATAGCACCGCGAGTGCCGAGAACAGCACTGCCGCGGGTTTTTCCAGCGTAGCGACCTTCTTCGACAGCACTGCCATCGGTGCCAGCAGCTCCGCCACCCAAACGAGCGCCACCGCGACCGGCGCGAACAGCACGGCCAGCGGCCAGAGCAGCACCGCTACCGGCACCAGCAGCACAGCTTCTGGTAGCAACAGCACCGCCACCGGGGCGAGCAGTGCGGCAACCGGGACCCAGACCGTCGCCATGGGTACGGCCAGCCAGGCGACCGGCTTCGATGCCAGCGCATTCGGTGCTTCCAGCAAAGCCACCGCTACCTTCACGACAGCGATCGGCGGTTTCAGCGAGGCTAGCGGCAGCAATAGTACCGCCGCCGGCACCTATGCAGTGGCGAGCGGTACGCGGTCGATCGCCATCGGCAGCGATGGTAGCGACAGCGGCTTTATCGGCGCGATGGCATCGGCGACCAATAGCATCGCGATCGGGAATGATGCGCTCGCCGATTTCGCCAGTGCCATAGCGTTGGGCGGGAACGCGCAGGCCAGCGCGGCCAATGCGGTTGCGCTGGGCACGGGCTCGATCGCCGACCGCGCCAATACGGTCTCTCTCGGAAGCACCGGCAGCGAGCGGCAGATCGTCAACCTTGCCGCCGGAACGCAAGCGACCGATGCAGTCAACAAGGGCCAGCTCGACAACGTGGCGACATCGGCCGCCACCGCGCAGACGACTGCGAATACCGCAGTAGCCAACGCTGCCACTGCCCAGGCCACCGGGAATACCGCGCTTGCCGATGCCGCGACGGCTCAGGCCGCGGCCGAAGCGGCGCAGACGACCGCCGACACTGCGGTGACTGCTGCCGCCTCGGCTCAGGCCACCGGGGATACAGCCCTCGCGAATGCGGCGACGGCTCAGGCTGCGGCGGAAGCTGCGCAGACGACCGCCGACGGTGCGGTGACCGCTGCCGCGTCGGCTCAGGCGACCGGGGATACGGCCCTAGCGAATGCAGCGACGGCTCAAGCTACTGCGGCGACGGCGCAGACAACCGCCGATACGGCGCTCACCAATGCCGCTGCCGCGCAGGGAACTGCCAACACGGCGTTGGACAATGCCGCGACGGCGCAGAGCACGGCGAACACCGCTCGCACCGAAGCGGCAAATGCTCAAAGCCGCGCGGATGCCGCGTTCGACACCGCAGCCACCGCGCAGAGCACTGCCGACACGGCGCGTGCCGAAGCGCGCGCGGCCCAGCAGGCGGCCGATCAAGCTGGGTCCGGCGCGATAGCGGCCCAGGCCCGGGCCGATGCCGCTTTCGAAAATGCGGTGGATGCGCAGGCGAGCGCCAACCTAGCACGCACCGAGGCGCAGCAGGCGCAAACCGACGCCAACACTGCCCTGGCACGGGCCGAGGCGAACAGTGATGAATTGGCGTTCTTCGACAGCAACAGCAGCGGGCCGGGGGCATCGGCCACCGGCACCGATGCACTCGCGATCGGTACGGGCAGCCTTGCCAGCGGCGAACAGTCGGTGGCGATGGGGGCGAACGCGCAAGCGATAAACGGGCAGGCGGTCTCGATCGGGGCGGGCAATATCGCTTCGGGCAACGGCGCCGTCGCGATCGGCGATCCCAATTTGGCAACCGGCACCGGTGCAGTGGCGCTGGGCGCGGACAACACCGCGACCGGCACCGGCGCGGTTGCCATCGGCAATCTGAACAGCGCGGTGGGGAATGGCGCTATCGCGCTGGGCAACGGCGCCTCCGCCAATGGCGCCGGTGCAATAGCGATCGGCAATGGCGCGATTGCGGCGCTGGACGGACAGGTCGCTCTGGGCGGCAGCGACAGCACCTATACGTTCGCCGGGTTGAATTCGGCCGAAAGCGCCGCGCGCCAGTCCGGGCCGGTGGCCCTGGTTACCGCGGATGCTGCGGGCAATCTGGGCGTAAGCACCTTCGACGTGGGGTCCCTTCAGAACATGGCCGGGCAGATGGATATGCTCCAGGGCAGTGTCGACACACTGTTCGATCTGGCAGCCGTCGAGCGTCGCGAGACCAATCGCGGGATCGCTGCCGCAGTGGCGCTGACGCCGGCGCCCATGCCGTCGGAAGTGGGCCGGGTCAGCTATGCGGCTAACGCTTCGGTCTATCGCGGAGAGCTGGGTCTGGGCGCATCGCTGGCGGCGCGGGTCAATTCCGAGACGCCGCTCGCAGTCACGATGGGCGTGTCCTACAGCGGCGGCAAGAATACCGCCGCGCGGGTCGGAGTGGCGGGCGAGTTCTGATTATTTGACCTCGGGGAGGGGCGGGCGGCTTGGGGCCGGCGATATGCCGGTCTCAAGACGCTTGCCACCGAACTGTCGCTAATCCAGCATATGTGTGGGCCGGCAGAGGCTTTGCGCCGGGACAGCGAGGTGTTGTCCGGGAGGCTTGCGAGGAGAAGCGAAGTGCAGATCGATCGTCGAGGATTCATGAGCGCGACCGGGGCGGCCTTCAGCGGGTTGCTGCTGAACGGGTGCATGGGCCGGACCGGCTCAGCCATGGCGACGCGGGCTTCTTTCTCGGATTACGGGCCGCTGGTGTCCGATCCGGCGGGAATGCTCGATCTGCCCCGCGGGTTTACCTACTGGCTGCTATCGAGCCTGGGCGATGCCATGGCCGATGGCGGGGCCGTACCCGACAAGGCGGATGGCATGGGCTGCCTGCCTCTGGGCGGGGATGAAATCGTCCTCATCCGCAACCATGAACTGGTCCCGGGCGACGATGCGGGCGGCACGCTCGCCCATGGCTATGGCACACATAACGGATCAATCGTCCCCGGTGGAACGACCAATGTGGTGCTCGATGCGCGCACGCTCGAAGTGAAGCGCGAATTCCGCACTCTGGCGGGCACGATCCGCAATTGTTCGGGGGGGATTACCCCGTGGGGCAGCTGGCTGACCTGCGAGGAAGCGCCGACCGGCCCCGGACAGCGCTATGGCGACGGGCTCGCGCTCGACCATGGCTGGGTGTTCGAAGTCCCTGCAGCTGCGACGGGGCTGGTCGACGCGGTGCCGCTGAAGGCGATGGGCCGGTTCAACCACGAAGCCGCCTGCGTCGATCCTTCGACGGGTGCCGTCTATCTGACCGAGGATCGCGGCGACAGCGTGCTCTACCGGTTCATTCCGAACTCGCCGGGGCGTCTGGGTGAAGGCGGGCGGCTGCAGGCCATGGTCGTCGATGGCCTTGCGGATACGCGCAATTGGTCGGCGCCCGATATGCCCGTCGGTGCGAGCTATCCCGTGCGCTGGGTCGACTGCGACCACGTCGAAGCGCCCGAAGATGATTTGCGCCAGCGGTCGGCAGCGCAAGGCGCCACCCTCATCGCCCGGGGCGAAGGTATCCACATGGGCACCGATGAACTGTTCATCTGCTCGACCAATGGCGGGCAGCGCAAGCTCGGCCAGATATTCAAGCTCGTCCCGGGGCGGGGCGGGGGCCATGACACGATCGAGCTGTTCTTCGAGAGCGAAAGCGAGGACCAGTTCAATTACGGCGACAACCTCACCGTCGGTCCCAACGGCCATCTGATCGTCTGCGAAGACCAATATACCGATGTCGTCGACAACCATTTGCGCGGCATCACGCCCGATGGCCGGGCCTATACATTCGGCCGCCTGCGGATGCAGACCGAACTGGCCGGCGGGTGCTTCTCGCCCGATGGCAAATGGTTCTTCGTCAACGCCTATTCGCCGACCCGGACGCTTGCGATTACGGGGCCTTGGGCAGTGTAAGGCGCCTGCCCGACGGCAGCGAGAAGGGCTAAGAGATCGGCCGTTTCCGCGGTCGGAAGGGCAGCTTATCTCTGCTCGGCGGCCTCCAGCGCGGCGCCCGCCGCCAGCCACTTCTCCTCGGTCGCGGCCAGTGTATCGGCGGCGTCGGCGCGCGCGGTGAGCAGGTCCTGCATCTTCGCGCCGTCCTGCGTGTGGTCGAGGATCAGCCGGTCGAGCTTTTCCAGTTCGGCTGTCAGGCGCGCCATCGCCTCTTCCGCCTTGGTCAGGTCCGACTTGGCCGAGCGAGCCTGCGCCGCCGTGTCCGCGCCGTTCGACCCGCGTTTCTTGCCTGCCCCGCCGCGCCGGCTTTCCTTGGGTTTGCGGCCCAGGACGAAGTCGATGTAATCCTGCATGCTACCGACATATTCGCGCGCGGTGCCTTCATCGACCAGGACCAGCCGGTCGGCGGTCAGTTCGACCATGTGGCGATCATGGCTGATGAGGATGACCGCACCCGAATAAGCGTTCAGCGCCTGGATCAGCGCCTCGCGTGCATCGACATCGAGATGGTTGGTCGGCTCGTCGAGGATGAGGAGATGCGGCGCATCGCGCGTGATCAACGCCAGCGCCAGCCGCGCCCGTTCCCCGCCGGACAATTTGTCCACTCGCGTCTGCGCGCGCGAACCCGAAAAACCGAAGCGGCCCAACTGCGCGCGTACAGCGCCCTGCGCCGCGCCTTCCATCGCGCGGTTCATCAGGTCGAGCGGCGTGTCTTCGCCGGCCAGTTCCTCGACCTGATACTGCGTGAAATAGCCCACTTTCAGCCGCCCCGGCGCATTGACCTCGCCCTCTGCGGGCGCAAGTTGCGATGCGAGGAGCCGCGCCAGCGTGGTCTTGCCATTGCCATTGCGGCCAAGCAGCGCGATGCGGTCGTCGGCCTCGATGCGGAAGTTCAGCCGCCGCAGGATGGGCGGCGCTTCACCATAGCCGACCGCCGCTTGTTCGAGCGTGATCATCGGCGACTTCAGCTCTTCCGGGTCGGGAAAGTCGAAGCTCAGCGTGGGGTCTTCCATCAGTGCCGCGATCGGCTGCATCCGCGCCAGCATCTTGGCGCGCGATTGCGCCTGCTTTGCGGTGGAGGCACGTGCGCTGTTGCGCGCGACGTAATCCTGCAGCCGCGCGCGCTGCGCATCCTGCGAAGCCTTCGCAGCGGCGAGTTGTGCGGCGCGTTCGGCGCGCTGCTTTTCGAACGCATCGTAGCCACCCGAATACAGCGTCAGCTGCCCGCCCTGCAGATGCAGGATATGGTCGACGACCTTGTTCAGCAGGTCGCGTTCATGGCTGATGACCACCAGCGTCGCGGGATAGGAGCGGAGGAAATTCTCGAGCCACAGCGTCGCTTCCAGGTCGAGGTGGTTGGACGGTTCGTCCAGCAGCAGGATTTCCGGCTCGGAAAACAACAGTGCCCCCAGCGCGATGCGCATTTTCCACCCGCCGGAAAAGCTTTCCACCGGGCGCTGCTGCATCTCTTCATCGAAGCCGAGGCCGTTGAGGATCTTGGCCGCACGTGCGGGCGCGCTGTAGGCGTCGATTGCCAGCAGGCGATCATGCACATCGCCCATCCGGTCCATGTCGGTGCAGGTTTCCAGCTCGGCCAGCAGTTCGGCGCGTTCGGTGGCCGAGGCCAGCACGACTTCCTCGGGCGTCATTGTGCCGCTGGGCGCTTCCTGCGCGATATAGCCGATCCGCGCGCGCGAGGGTTTGGTGATGTCCCCGTCATCGGGTTCGATTTCGCCGATCAGCGCCTTCATCAGCGTCGACTTGCCTGCGCCGTTGCGACCGATCAGCCCGACGCGTGCGCCCACCGGCACCGTCGCACTGGCGCGTTCGAGAATGGTCCGGCCGCCAAGCCGCACTGTGACACCGTCGATGGTAAGCATGCGCGGCCCCTTAACAGCCAATTGCGCTGTGCCCAAAGGAAATAGGGGCGGGGGAGTTTGCACCCTGCGCCCGGTGCGCTAGCGCGGGGGAATGGAGATGCAAGATTTGTTGCAGCGCTATTTCGGAACGCCCGATCTGGCCGAGGTTGATCCGGTGGCACTGCCAGCGGGGATCGATCGCATGCGTGTCGATTTCGGGCTCGAGCGCGACAGCGGTCGGCGGTTTGCGCTGTGGACGTTGCTCTACATGCTCGACGCCGCTCCCGATCTGGATGTCGCGTTCGAAGACCCGGCCGAGCGCGAGGCGGCACGCAATATCATGGACATGATCGCCAGCGCCTCACCGTCCTGACGCGAGCGACCGAGGCATGCGCTCAATTGGTTTCGGCGCGCTGCTTTTCCAGTTTCCGGTAGATCGTCGAGGGGTTCACCGCCAGCTCCTTGGCGGCGCGGGTTACATTGCCGCCGTGTCGCTGCAGCGCCGCCTCGATCGCGATCTGCTCGATCTGTGCCAGCGTCATGCCGTCGAAGGCCATTGCGGTCGGGGGGGAAGGCAAGGGCTGCGCGGGCGTGCTCGCGAACTCGGAATATGCCGGCTCGAACGAGGCGGGAGGCAGGGCTTCCGGCATCGCAGCATGACCAGTCGGCAGCGAGATGTCGATCTCGTTGCCTTCGCCGATCACAACCGACCGCCGCAGGGCGTTCTGGAGCTCGCGGACATTGCCCGGCCAGGAATGGGCGCGAATTTTCGCCCGGCTTGCTGCACTCAGCTGGAGCCCGGGGCGGCGCTCTTCCTGGGCGATCGTTTCAGTCAGCCGGTCCGCCAGCAGGACGATGTCGTCGCCGCGATCTCGCAAGGGCGGCAAGTGGATCGGGATGACATTGAGGCGATAGAGCAGGTCTTCGCGAAAGCGCCCCTCGGCGACTTCGCGCAAGGGATCGCGATTGGTGGCGCAGACGATGCGGACGTCAACCGGTTCGGCCTGGGCCGATCCGACCCGCTGGATCATCCCGGTCTGGATGAACCGCAGCAGCTTGACCTGGAGCTTGAGCTCCATCTCGCAAATCTCGTCGAGGAACAGCGTGCCGCCGTCGGCCGCCTTGGCGGCGCCGATGCGGTTCTCGACCGCTCCGGTGAAAGCGCCTTTGACATGGCCGAAGAGCTCGCTTTCGAGCAGGTTTTCGGGAATGGCGCCGCAATTGATCGCGACAAAAGCCTTGTTCCGGCGGCGCGATTCCGCATGCAGCGCTTCGGCGGTTACTTCCTTGCCCGTCCCGCTCTCGCCGGTGACGAAGACGCTCGCGCGCGAATCGGCGACCTGTTCGATCGTCCGGAACACCGCGCGCATGACGGGCGACTGGCCGATAAAGCCATGGAAGCGCGTGCCGTCCTCGACCGGCTTGATGACTGCCTTGGCGGGTGCGGTCTTCGATTGTTCGACCGCTGCCCGGATCGTCGCCAGCAGGCGGGTGCCTGCAACCGGTTTGACGAGGAAGTCGAACGCCCCCAGCCGCATCGCCGCGATCGCGCGCGACAGCGAACCATCGGCAGTGATGACGACAAAGGCGGGTGAGGTCTCGTCGCGCTGTTCGAGCAGCGAGAGGCCATCCCCGTCGGGCAATTGCAAATCGAGCAGCGCAGCGGAAAACCGCGTGTTGGCGAGCGCATCGCGCGCTTCGGCAAGCGTGGCGGCAAGCGCGACTTCATACCCCGCCTCTTCCAATTGGGCGGCAAAGCCGAGGGCCAGCGAAGCGCTGTCCTCGATGATCAGAATGGCGGGTTTCGACATACTTATCCCGTCAGTGCGAATTCGGCGCGCGAGCCATCGTCATTTGCGCCGACCCAGTTGAGCGCGCGGTGGTCGCCGAAATGGGTCATAGCCCCGGCCACCAGCCCATGCGCGATATGCGCGAAGGGGCGATGCGAGGCGTATTCGACGCGCAATACATCGCCTTCATCGTAAACGGTCACCTGCGGCGGCCGCGCATCGGGATAAAGAATCCGCACTTCCTCGTGGATGTGATCCCCGACATGCAACAGCAATTCCTCTGCGCTGGCATAGCGGCCGACGATATCGCCATAGAGCACGGTAAAGCGCTCGAAGAGATACGCGCCGAACTGATGACACAGATCGGCGAATTCGGCCCCCGTCTCGCGCGAGGCGGCTTCGACAACGCGGACGGCTTCCTGCCACGGATACTGGCCGACACGCGTATAGGCGCCGCCATGCGGCAGGCCGGCATCGGCCAACACCTTCTCGGCGAGCTCGGGCCCGCCGGCGCGATCGAGAAAACCGACCAGTTCCGAAAAGATAATACCTTTCACCGTAACCTCCGAATGCTTTGCCAAGATGTGAAAGCATCGATGCAAAGGCCGTGCCGGAATGAGGACAGGCGTATCGGGGCAAAACGGCGTCATAATTGCCGTACTATGCAACAGTCCCTTGCATTTTGCAAAAACGACTCTCGCATATTGCAACGAAGCTTTGGCGATTTGGCTTTTTGTGAGGTTCGCGATGCGAAATGCGGCTGGCACAGTCTGGGGGGTAACCCCATGGTACTCGTGAAAATCGCAGATGCTCGCGAAAATATGATCGTCGCTACCATGCTTCCGGCGCTTTGCGCTGCGGAGATGGACGAGTTCATGAGAGCCGCTCGGCTGGCCGGGTAGTTCGTAAAGTTTGGTGGCCCGCACTGCGCTTGCAGTACGGGCCACCGGGGGAAGTTATTCGACGTTGATGCTGACACTGTTGCCGATAGCGGCCGCAGTCGCGGCGGCGTTCGTGCTGGCACCGATGCTGGCAGCGACCTTCGCGACCTGACCGCCGTTGTTCCACTGGTTCATCGAGCTGGAAACGTTGCCTGCGATATCGCTGTCGACGCTGGTCAGAGCATAGCTGTTGCCGATCGCCGCCGCGGTCGCGGTGTAATCGACGGTAGCCCCGATCATGCCCGTCAGATCGGCGATCATCGTACCGGAATTGCTCTGCGCGGCGGTTACCGTGCTGCCACCCGGCATCTCCACGGCCAGGGAATTGCCGATCGATGCAGCCGTGCTCGTGGCCTCGGAGACCATGTTCTGGATGGTAACCAGCTGCGAGGTCTGACCACCAAGATTGGTCTGGTCGATCGCCAGGTCGAGGAGCGCGCCTTCGGCATTGAACGACGCCGAGTTTCCGATCGTCGCGGCAGTCTCGGTCACTTCGCTGACGGCGTTGTAGGCAGTCGCAACCGAACTGGTGCCATTGCCACGGTTGGTCTGGGTCAGGTCCGCCACGACATTTGCAGCTGCATCCAGCGCAAAGCTGTTGCCGATGCTGGCTGCGGTCGCATTGACGCTGGCAACCGAGTTTGCCGTAGCATTGAGGATCGAATCCTGGTTGCCATCATTGGTCTGGCCAGTGACATAGTCGGCGGTGCGGGCAGTGGTGCCAACAAGACTTTCGAACGCGCTGACCAGTTCCGAGCCGCCCAGTGTCTCCAGAGCGGTGAGGATGGTTCCGTCGAGCAGCTGAACATTGCTGCCGCCGGTCGAGCCTTCGATCAGGCCAAGATAGACGTTGAGCAGTTCGTCGCCGCCAACCTCGACCACCGCATCGAGAACCGAGCGGTCGCCGAGAAGCGCGCCCGTCGAAAGACCAATATCGACCGCAACCAGCGGGTCGGGTTCGGTCGGCAGCGAAACCTGCGCGGTTGCAGGGGCTGCGGCCATGGCGAGCAGGCCCGCCGTCGTCATCAGGTAAAACTTCGTCATTTTTAGTCTCCTTCAGGTTGAGTTTGCGGGCTTGCCGCTTGTTCTACGGCGTAGCTCACCGATTGAACGTTGGTTGGACAGAGAGGCGCGTCGGCGCCCCTTTGTTCGCGCATCAGATCGATCACCGCCTTTTCGACGATAGCTCTGATCGCTCCATGCACCGGCTCCTGGCGGCGGCGTCCGACGCCGAGATCCAGAGTAGTGTTGCCGATGAATTCGAAGATGCCGGCGCGGATTTCACGGCCGCGGATCTGTTTTTGCAGGCTGGCGACGTTGACGACGCGCAGGCTGCGGGCATCGATCAGGCGCAGGTCCACGCCGACCGACATGACATAGGAACGTGCTCCGCCGCCGACCGGACCGATCGAGGCTTCGGCCACATCGCTGCGAATATTGAAATCCAGTTCGGTGATACCGCCCAAGACGATCAAATCGGCTTCCGCAATCGACCCCGAATAGATCCGCCGGTAGTCGTCGGTTGGCTGCCCGTCCGGGCCGAGCAACTTGCTGTTGGCGTAATCGAGTTCCTGCAGGGCAATCCGCAGGTCCAGTCTTTCGGCAAGCGGAAAGCCTCCCTTGGCCAGAGCGGAAATCACCATGAGCGCAGCCCCTTGGGGAGCTACCGAACCGTTCAGCCCATCCAGGCGACCGGTGTAATCAGCAACTTCCCCCACCGCGATCCGCGGTTGCGCGGCAGCGCGTGTTTGCGAAGCCATGCAGCGCAGAATGCTCGAATAGGCGGTGTCACCATCGATAACGCGCGCGCCGCTGAGAGGCGTGATCCGCTGGGGAGGCGTGTCGGCAAAGCTTGCGCAGCCCCCCAGTGACAGGCCAGTCGCTGCAAGCGCGATTGCCCGATGGATGAGTTTCTTTCCCCCGATCATCATCTTACCCTCCCTGGCCGAGCGAGGAAGCGCTGGTCGCGACAACGGCCCGCTGGTTGCCCGAGCTGGCTTGGCGGGCGTTCACGACCACCGTGTTGTTGCTGCCGTGAACCGTGACGTTGATCATGTTGGCGATCGCAATCGCGCGGCTATCCTGACGATTCCGCAGAGCGGGATTGGTCATCAGTTTGCCGCCTTGCGAGGCGGAGCCCGCAATGATGACGCGATTGTTGTCGGCATCGCGCTCGAAAGACATCGGCGCGCTCTGCGGCCGGCCGGCGTCGGAGGCCTGCGTACCTGCCAGAGCTGCTGCTTGTGCGAGAACTAGAAGTATCATGTGTCATCCTCATTCGAAGTGATCTGGCCCTTGCTTTTCACAACCCGTGCCAAAAACACATAAAGGTCTAAAATCAGCTACTTATGCTCCTAGCCCACCGATGGCGGATTGCATTCCGCACCGCTGGCCTTGCAAAATGCGACAAGCAGGCGCCGCAGATTGCGAAACGCGCATCGGGCTCACACCCGAAACTAGAGCGAGGGAAAGCTGTCAGATTATCAGTGCCTTGCCGTGATTGGCGTGGGGGCCTCGGCTTCAAGGCAACTTTGTCCGACGAGTCCGGCGACGCGGAGCTGTTGGGCTAGGAGGGTCTATGAGGAGGTGGACGAACCTTCCCGGCGATCAATTCCCGCTCGATGTTGGCCGATGCGGACGCGCGGTGCGCGGCTTCTCGCCCGATCGATGGCGGAAACTGCTGCAAGATGCGGGTTGACCTGGTCTCGCACGGCGCCAGCGACCCTAATCATCGGCAAGGCGCTGGCTGCCGTTCATCCGCCGGCGTTCGATCCGGCGTTCCGGTCATACCCCAAAGGAAAACCGCCCCGCCCCCATCCGCAAAGCGGAGGGAACGAGGCGGCCCTGCGGCGCCTGGGGTCGCAATTCAGGCGCCAGCAGCCATGGCCGGTTGCATACCGGCTTTCTTTGGGAAGGGTTTGGCCGCACGGTGTGCCACCGCCTGCCAACCCGAGATAATCTCATCGTGCTGCCTGAGAACCCCCGCGCGTGCGGCCCGGCCCATTGTCGGCAAGTCCGCACCTTTCAGCCGGATGATCGCGCAGGCGATCTCGGCGGCATTGCGCATTGGTGCGGCAACCCCGCCGCCGCTGCGAACCTGTTCGGGCAGACCGTCGATATCGGCGACCAGCACCGGGCGGCCCGCCATGCGGGCTTCGGTCGCGACCAGGCCGAAGGCTTCGTAGCGCGACGGAACGATCACCGCGGAACAGGTAGCAAGCCGCGCGTCGATCGCATTGGTGGCTGGCAGCAGCCGGACGTTGTCACGCTCGCTGGCGAGTTCCGCCAGCCGTGCCTCTTCGGGGCCCGAACCGAACAGCGTCAGCGTGACTTCGTCAGCGCGGAACGAACGCATGGCTTCGATCAGTGCGGCGAAGTTCTTCTCCGGAGCCAGTCGCCCATAGGCGAGCAGGCGGAGCGGGCCATCGCGCGGCTCGAGATCGGGAACCTTGTACAGATCGTCGCGCCCGCTCCACGGGTGGATCGAGCGGAGTTTCTTCGAAGGAACGCCGGCCTCGGCAAGCCACCGATGCTGGGCCCGCGAAACGGCGATTACTTCATCAACCGGCCGTGCGGCAGTCTGCAGCAGCGTACGGAAACGTCCCGAGGAGGGCATCGCATTCGCCTCGAAAGCGCGAGTGTAGGAATGCTCGACCTGGACGATCCGCGCATGCGGGTTCTTGAGCCTGAGCGCCGCCAGGTAAGGCAGCCGGCCCCACGAGGGCGGCACGTGGATGATGATAAGATCGCTATCGAGCCGCACGGCGCCAGCCGGGCCGCGGCCCATGCGGACGGTCCGCGATTCGGCCTCGCGCGTCATGCGCGGATCGTTGAACAGCGATAGCGCGCGGGTGACCCCGCCCATGCCGAAATCGTCGAGGAGATGGGTGATCCGGATCATGCTGCCGCCTTGAGATAGGGGCGTGCCAGGCGGCGGAAACGTTCGGGTCCGGTCAGCCGGGCCAGCTTGATGGCGCCCCAGGTCGCTGCCGATTTGACCGGCTCTTCGAGGAAGATCCGCGGGGCGAGGCTGGCGGCGCGACTGATCAGGTCGTTCGCCAGGGCGACATTGCCGAGCTGGACCGACCGGCGCGCAAGGTAGCGCAGCTGGTAAGCGCGTGCCGCGTCGCCGTGCTTGGCGACCAGTTCGGGCGCATTGTCACGCGCGATGTCGAGCATGCGCGACCAGCTGAGGTATTGCTTGACTACATTGGCGGACAGCGCGCCGCCGATGATGCGGTAATCGGTCAGCAGTCCTTCAATGCCTTCGAAGCTGACGTCATGCAGCGAGGCGAGACGCACCCACAGCTCGATATCCTCAGACTGGCGGAAGCTTTCGTCGAACCAGCAGGTCCGCGTCCGCTCCTGCGGGTGGGGGAAAGCCGCACGGTCGAGCGCTGTGCGGCGCAGGACGGGTGCGCTTACATTCCCGATCGGATTGCGGCACAAAATGTCGCGCGCGGTGACATCGGTCAGCTTGGGCCGCATGGCGACCGACATCGCCGCACCGTGCTCGTCGATCATGCGCGAGCCGGCATAGCTCACCCCGATATGCGGGTTCGCCTGCAGGTGAACGAAATGCAGCATCAGCTTGTCCTGATGCCAGCGATCGTCGGAATCGAGCAGCGCGATATAGGGTGCCTGCGCTTCGGCGATGCCGATGTTGCGCGCGCCGGCGAGACCGCGATTTTCCTGCGGGACGATGCGGATACGCGGATCGTCGAAACTGCGTGCGAGGTCCATCGACCCGTCCTGGCCACCGTCGTCGACGATGATCAGTTCGAAGTCCTCGAAAGTCTGGTCGAGGACCGACTGGATGGCCTCTGCAATATAGGCCTCGACATTGTAGACGGGCATGACGACAGACATGCGGGGGGCGGTCATGGCTGGTCTCCTAAGTGTTGGATCAGGCGAGAATCGCGCCGCGGGCGCGGGCCGGAATGGCGCTGCCGGCAAGCGCTGCACCGGCGGTCATCACGCCGCGCGCGTCGTCTGACTAAAAGGCTTTGTGCTCGCGGGTAAGGCAGCGGCGGACGAAGGTGCGAGAAGGGACGGTGGTTGGGCCCGACCGCAGTGCCAAGTGCGATCACGCAGGTCCCGGCTTCGGCTAACGCAAAGGCGAATAGCCCTCGCACCAGAGGCGAAGCGGCGAGCGCGTGAGTTGACGTGCGAAAGGGGCATGGGGGTCCTTGGCGTGTGGTCGCCAAGTATTATTCAAGGTCCGTGCCAAACCCTGCATCCACGCAATTCCGTCGCTTCTGGACGCGGAGCTCTTCATGAATCGCAATTTGCGGCGGTCTGATTGCAAATTGCATGCTCGACTGCCGCATATTGCGAGCGTGGGGCCTACTGATCCCCCGCGATCAGCGCTTCGTAGAGGTCGTCGACTGCCAGCAGGCAGGCGGCGACCGCTTCGCGAAAGGCTTCGATCGACGCCTCGCCCTGGCCCCGTGCCTCGCGATAGTGCGCAAGTTCCTCGACGATCCCGACCGCCCCGATATTGAGCGATACCCCGGTCAGCGCATGTGCCGCGCGGGACAGGTCTTCCTCATCATCGGCCTCGACCGCGGTGAGCACTTCGCCCGCATATTTGGTGATGTCCTTCTTCGCGGCATCGCGCATCCGGTCGCGGTAGGCATCGGGCAGATCGGTGAAGGTCCGGCGGAAAAGGTCATGATCGAACCGCGCCTGGTTCTGGCGAACGTCGCGGCCCGAGATCAGCGCGGTGCGGATCGCGGTTTCGAGCGCTTCCTTCTTGACCGGCTTCGCCATGCAGGCGGTCATCCCCGCCGACAGCAGTCGCTCGCGCTCCGATTGCAAGCTATGCGCTGTTACCCCAATGATCGGCGTGCGCGCGGCGGGCCCGTTGAGGCCGCGGATTGCCTGCGTAGCCTGCTCGCCATTCATGATCGGCATCATCACGTCCATCAGCACGAGGTCGAAACTCTGGCGTCTGATCGCCTCGACTGCGGCTGCGCCGTTTTCCACCGAGGTGACGAGGCAGCCGAGATCGGCAAGCATGCGCTCCGTCACATAGCGATTGCTCTCGGTATCCTCGGCCAGCAGGATACGCGGCTGGTCGGGCAGCGCCGAGGCGGTTTCCGGTGTGGGCGTGCCGACGCCGCTGGCATAGGCGACCGGCTCTGCCTCGCCATCCGATGCCGCTTCCTCGATCAGCCGGGAGGCGAGTTCCCCCAGTTGCTCCGCCGCCTCGCGCGCGACCGAGAGATCTTTCCCGCCATCCACGCGGACCTTCGTGCGGAGCAGTTCCAGCCCGCCGCTCAACGCCGCCAGCGGGGTGCGGATGGCATGCGCCATCTCGGAAATGAACCGGTTGCGCGCGCTGAGCGCCTCTTCCACCCGATCCTTCGCACCGGCCAGCTCCAGCTGGAGGTGGGCAAGCTCGCGCACTCTTCTCTCAGCTCGCAATTGCAGCGCCCGCACACCGCGCTCGTTCTGACGCTCTTCGGTGATGTCGCGCATCGTCGCCATCAAATGGCCGGGACGATCCTCGGTGCCGGTTTCGCGCGTGATCGACCATCTGAGCCAGCGGGTCTCGCCCGTGTCCTGCCGGACGATGCGATGTTCATAAGCATGCGCCACCCCCGGCACGGCCTCGGTGAAGAACGCCAGCCCCACCCGCATGATCCGGTCGCGATCGAGCGGATGGAGCGTCGCGGCGAGCTTCTCGATCGTGGGCTCCTCGCCATCGGCCAGCCCGAGGATCGGCCCGGCGCTTTCGGACATGGTGAACCCGCGCTCGCGTTCGCCATACAGCGTGGCCATCCGGATGGTAGACAATGCGCCAAGCAGGAGCGCACTTTCGATCTCGAGCTTTCGCGCCAGTTCGCTCTGGCGCAGGCTGAGGTCCTGATTGGCGCGGAAGAGCTGCTTCATCCGCTTTTCGAGCGCGGCTTCGGCATCCCTTAGCGCGCGCTCGCTACGCTCTAGCCGCGTGGTGAGGATCTCGGCGCGGCGCTCGGCGGGAATGTCGTCCATCTTATCCATCGGCGACCTCGTCGAGGATACGGGAAAGCATGTCGAGCAAATCCGCTTCGCTGGCCACGATGCGCTTGCCGTCGCGCACGCTCTCCGCCGCTTCGGCGAGCTGGATGCTCCATTCGGCACCGCTTTGCGCGACGAATTCCGCATCGTCGCTGACCACTATATCGGCGGTAGCACTGGCGTCGTCAGCAGCGGAGTCGAGAACGGTGAAGCCCTCCGCATACGCGATGACTTCGACGCGCACGGCGAGCGAAGCGCGGGCCAGCCTGATCGCGATTGTGCCGCGAGCGGGGACTTGTTCCTCGTCAGGTCCGGCAGCCTGCAGGGGCAGCGTCAACGTCATTCGCGTCCCGCCGCTTGCCGAACTTTCGGCCGCGACCGTGCCGCCCATTTGCTCTGCAAGATCGCGCGTGATCGACAGCCCCAGGCCGCTGCCCGAGGACCGGCCGAGCGTATCGGGCGCGCTGCCGGAGAATGGCTCGAAGATGGTCTTCATCCGCTCGGGATCGATCCCGCCACCGGTATCTTCGACGTAGAATGTCCAGAGATCGGACCCGGGTTCGGGCGCGCTGAACGACAGCGTGACCTTGCCGATCGGTGTAAACTTGATCGCGTTGGAAACGAAGTTAGCGAGTACCTGCTGGATACGCGCCGGCTGGCCGCAAGCCCGGTCGTCGGAACCGGCCAGAACGTCGATGGCGAGGCCCTTGCGGCGGGCCAGCGGGCGAAACAGCTCGGCCACGCGCTCGACCAGCGCGGCGGGACTGAACTCCTCGTCCTGCGGTACCGATTGCTCGCGTTCCGAACGGGTGCGCTGGAGCGTCGCATCGAGCGTCTTGAGCAGCGCTTCGGAAGAATCCTCCACCAGCGTGAGCGCGCGGCTGCGCTCGCTTTCCGACCGTTCGCGGCGGATCTGGTCGATCAGGCCGAGAATGCCCGAAATCGGCGTGCGGATTTCATGCGAGATGACCGCGAGAATGTCGGTTTTGGAACGGGCTTCGGCGCGGGCCTCGTCGCGCGCGCGCAACAGCGCTTCGGCGGCTTTTTTCTGTTCGGTGATGTCCTGCGCGACCCCGTAAAAGCCGACCAATTCTTCCGTATTGTCGGCATCCTGGAACACTGCGGTCCCGCGCACGACGATCGGCAGGCGGTCGCCCTCGGCGCCGATCGCCAAAGTTTCGAAGGCGAATTCGGTGCGGGCTTCGATAGCCGCAGCGATCTCGCCCATGGTTTCTTCGCGCTTGCTCTCGTCCACCAGCGCGGCGAGGGCGTCCAGCGGAATGGTTGGCGTTTCGACGCCCAGCTTTTCCCGCAGCCATCCCGAGAGCGACAGTTCCATGGTGTGCGGATCGAGCGCGAAATGCCCCGCCTGCGCGCTCGACTGCGCCAGTTCGAGATAGAGCAAATTCTCCTCGATTGCGCGCTGTGCGGTATGCTTTTCGGTGATGTCATGGCCGATATACGCCGTCCCGAAGGGCGCGCCGAGATCGTCCTCGAGCGAGATCAGGATTTCCTCGAGCCAGACTTCGCGCCCGTCCGCCAGCTTGCGCGCGATGATCCGCGGCTGCGGTCCCGGCCTGGCAGGGTGGCCGGTCGCAGGCGCGGCCTCGGCCGACAGGCCCCATTCGCTCAGCAGCTTGACCAGCTCCTTCTCGCCGAACAGGTCGAGCGCGCCCTTGCTCGCCCGGATCAGCTGCCCGTGGTCGTCGAACAGCACCATGGCGTAGCGTTCAGCCGCATTGACCAGCACATCGAACGAATGCTGTTCGCGCGAGCGTGCCGTGGCCAGGCGGTCTTCCATCTTTTCGAAGGCATGCTCGAGCTGGCGGATCTCGTCCGTGCTGCCGGCATCCAGCGCCACGCCCTCTGTGGCCGAAACGCGGTCGATCCGTGTTGCCAGCCGCGCAATCCGCGAGGCTACCGTCCGGTGGAAGATCGCCGATAGGACCAGACCCAGCGCGAGCGCCCCGGTCAGCGCGATAAGGATGACCCGCTGCGCCAGCGACCATGCGCGCGCGCTCAGCGCCTGTTCGGGCAGCACCGTCAGCACATACCAGTCGGGTGCCTGCAACTTGCGCGCCGAGACATAGGCGTCGAGCGGCTTCGCGAAGACCGTGTGATCGTCGATCCCCGCATTTACATAATCCCAGATGGCGCGGAGCAGGGGCTCTTCCGAAGTCGCCAGATCGACATTCGCCTCGAGCCGCCGACTGTCGTCCCCGGCAACGCCCGAATGGTGGATCAGCTTGCCGTCCTGGCTTACGATGATCGTGAAGGCATCTTCGGGCGGGGGCGTAAGCCGCCGGGTGAACTGATCGAGCGGGATGCTGATGCCCCAGGCGCCGATATGCCGATTATCGACGCGGATCGGCAGCATGCAGCCGGTGGTCCAACTGTCGCCCGTCTCATCGTACAGCGGGCGTTGCAGGCTGGTGCAGCGTAGCATTCCGGCGGGATTTTTTGCCGGGGAGGTAATCCGGCTGAATTCAGCCTCCTGAAAATCGAAATCGGCGGGGGCCATGCGATAGAAGATCAACCCGTCCGGGCGCTGCGGCGCATAGATCAGCAGGTCATTGTCGGGCGAAAAGAAATAGAGGCTTTCGATATCGCTCGGCAGGCCATTGGTCATCTGCCGCAGGGTGTCGAATGCGGCCACAATCGTCGCCCGCCGCTTTCCGACGGGTTCGGGCGGAGCGGCGAAACCGCCGATCCCGCGCAGCTGGATCGCTCCTGCAGATGCCCGGCCCTCCCAAAAATCGTCACGGCTATGGAAGGCCCCGTCCGCTGCGGGAGCGAAGATATCGTCGAAATCGGTCGGGCTTGGCTGCTCCAGCTTGCGCGCCATGGTGGCGACCGCCTTTTCCTCGGTCTCGGCAATCAGCGAGATCTCGCGGCGGAGCGTGTCGGTGGCGGCGGCATTGGCGATATCGAGTTCGCGCACCGCATTGGCGCGATCTTCGTCGATACTGCCGGCATAGATGCTCCAGGCCATGGCGCCGATGACCAGCGCGACGATCGGCAGCGCGATGAACAAGCCTCGGAACGACAGCGACATCGGTCGGGTTCTCGCCTATTCTTTCACGTCGCACAACGGTCTTGAGAAACGGGCGCGACCGCGACGCTGAGTATCGCCAATAATCGGGACGCTCAGCAGTTGGTCTATCTATCCGGCATCTTCCTTCGGCCAGGTTTCGATACGGGGCGCAAGCCTGTGTGCTTCGCGCTCGTTGTCTGAACTCGTCGTCACCTTTGCTGCGCGGCGACAGGCTCTTCGTCTGCGGAGATATTTGTCAGAAATCGAGCGCCCACGAAGGCGGCTCGCCACTACCTCACGCCAATTTCTGTCAACGTTGACAGACGTGGCGCTCCCTCCTAATTTCCGCCCGCGTCAGACCGCACTTTACAGTGGATGCGGCGGCGAATGGGAGAACGATACGTGGTGACGGCAACGGGGGCCGCGGCGGACGCCGCGAAGCATTATTCTTCAAGCGATCCCGTGGGTGACGGGGCAGAGGGCCATGTGCATGCGCCAAGCCTGCCGCCCTTCGTCTTCGCGCTGTTCTTCATCTTCGGCGGGATCACCAGCCTCAACGATGTGCTGATCCCCAAGCTGAAAGAGCTGTTCACGCTCAATTACACGCAGGCGATGCTGGTGCAGTTCTGCTTCTTCGCCGCCTATCTGGTGATCGGCATTCCGGGCGCGAAACTGGTCAAGCGGATCGGCTATATGCGCGGCGCGGTGGCGGGCCTGCTGACGATGACGCTGGGCTGTCTGCTGTTCATCCCCGCAAGTACCACTGCGACCTATCCGCTGTTCCTGCTGGCGCTGTTCATCCTCGCGAGCGGGGTGGTAATCGTGCAGGTCGTGGCCAATCCGCTGATCAGCCTGCTCGGCCCGCAAAAGACCGCGCACAGCCGGCTCACTTTCGCGCAGGCGTTCAACTCCTTCGGTACCTTCCTCTTCCCGCTGATCGGTGCGGGACTGATCCTCGGCACCTTGGCGGATGTTTCCGCAGAAGATTTCGAGGGGGCTGCGCTGGCCGCCTATCGCACCGCGGAATCGGCGATGATCGTGAAGACCTATCTCGGCATCGCGATCGCGATCACCGTGGTGGCAGGCGCAGTGTGGCTGTTCCGCAACCGGCTGCAGGGCGAAAAGCACGAACCCTCGAGCGGGCTGGCGGGCTTCGACCTGCTCAAGCGCCCGCGGTTCGGCTTCGGCGCGCTGTCGATCTTCCTTTATGTGGGCGCCGAAGTGGCGATCGGCTCGATCGTCATCAATTACCTGCTGCTCGAAGATGTGCTCGGCCAGCCCGAAAACATCGTCGGCTGGATGGTCAGCCTCTATTGGGGCGGCGCGATGGTCGGGCGCTTCATCGGGTCGGCGCTGCTGCGCATGGTGAGCCCTGGCCTGATCCTGACCGCGGTGGCGATCGGCGCGATCACGCTGATCGCGATCTCGACCAACAGCAGCGGCACGCTGGCCGCCTATAGCCTGCTGGCGATCGGATTGATGAATTCGATCATGTTCCCGACTATCTTCTCGCTTGCCTGCGAGCGGTTGGGCAGCCGCGCAGCGGACGGTTCGGGAATCATCAATGTGGCGATCTTCGGCGGAGCGGTGGTCCCGCTGGCCACGGGCGCGCTGGCCGACCTGACCGGCAGCCTTGCGCTGTCGCTGGTGCTGCCCGCGTCCTGCTATGCGATAATCGCGGTGTTCGGCTTCTACGCACGGCGACCCGCGACCGCATAATTCGCGCAACACCGGGCGCATTGCCTTCCGCCTGCGCGGGAGGCAGGTTGCCGCGCGATGGAGCGGCACTTGCCCAAATTGCGGACCAATCCCCTGCTGACTGCGGTCGCACTGGCGCATGCCGGCGGGGTGGTGGCCTATCTGCCGCTGGTGACGCTGCTGCTGCCGCTGCAGGTCGAGGCGCTCGACAAATCGGCGAAGATCGACCTGCTCACCGCTGCGGTACTGATCGGCGGGGTCGCAGCGAGCGTGGCCAATATCCTGTTCGGCTGGCTGAGCGATCGATCGGTCGAGGCGGGCGGCGGGCGGCGGCGGTGGGTCGTCATCGGTCTGTGCGCGCTGGCGCTCTCCTATCCGGCGCTCGCGCTCGCCCGCTCGCCCGCACAATTGCTGATCGCCATCGCGCTGGCGCAGGCGGCGATCAATGCGGTGCTGGCCCCGCTGTTCGCGATTATCGCGGAGGAGGTCCCTACTTGCCAGAAGGGCACGGCGGGAGGGCTGCTGTCGCTCGGCAATCCGGTCGCGGCGACATTCGCGGTCATGCTGCTGGCGATTCCCGGGCTGTCCGACATGGCGCGCTTCGCGCTTGTTCCGGTCGCCGCGGCGGTGCTGTTGCTTCCGCTGCTTGCGCTACGCACGCGCCGCTTCGACCATGCGCCGGAAGCGGTGCGTAGCTGGGACCGGCGCGACCTCCTCGTCGCTTCGGGTTCGCGCCTGCTGGTCCAGCTGGCATGCGCCACGCTGGGGCTGTATTTGCTCTATTACTTCCAGACGCTCGTGACCGACGATTTCGATGTCGCCGCGGGCGTGGGGACCCTGCTGATGATTTCCTACATCATCCCCCTGCCGGTCGCTGTGATCGCCGGGCGGTGGTCCGACCGCTCAGGCACGCGCCGCCCGTTCCTGTTTGTCTCGGCAGCGGTCGGGGCTGTGGGGCTGCTCGGGATGGCTGCGGCGGCAGATGCCTGGCAGGCAGCGATCGCCTTCTGCGTCTTCGCCGCGGGAACGGCAGTCTTCTTGAGCCTGCATGCGACCTTCGCGATGCAATTGCTGCCGAGGCCCGATCGCCGGGGCCGCGATCTGGGGCTGGTCAATCTGGCCAATACGCTGCCTTCGATGATCGGAACGCTGATTGTGTGGCAATTGGCCACGCCCGAGGACTTTACCCTCGTCATGCTGGCCTTTGCCGCGCTGACGTTTGCCGGGGCGGTAATGATCCTTGGCGTACGCGAGCGCCCGCCGATCGCGGCCGACTAATCCAGCCACACGCCCGATCAGCGAGGCGAGGGCATTGCCCTCAGCCCTATTCAGTCGGGCATTGCGCGATCACATCGGCCTCGGACAGGCTGCCGAGCGCGATCCGCGCGAGGCTGAACTGCGCCGCATCGCTTGTCGTCAGACGGAATGGCGCGGTGATCTGCGTCATATCCGCGCCGCCCGCCCGGAAGCATTTGAGCAACACGCCGACCGTCTGCCACTGCCCCACGGCCAGATCGCCGAATTCGGCAATGGGAACATCCGCGCCGCATGAGGATCCCTCGCAGAGGACCGACATGCGCAGCGGCGCGGCAAGCGGTGCGTCGAGCCGGACCGTCGTCAGCAGCAGCACGTCGCCATTGGTCTCGCGCGACAGGTCAATCGCGTCATGCGTGCCGAGTTCGACGGCGGCCCCTGCCGGATGCGCGTCGATGGCGAAGCTGCGCGCGCCTTCCTGCACGTCATGATCGGTGGCCGATATGCGCGCCCGCCCCGACAGCGCGGTCGCAGGAACGGTCGTCACGCGAAGCGAATTGCCGCCATCCGCGCGCGCAACGGTGAGCGACCACGACGAAGCCGGTACGCCCTTGTCGAAGAAGACCCCGCCGCCACTGCCATCGTCATCAACGCCATTGTCTTCGGGCAGAGTGGTCCATGCCCGCGCGCCTTCGGCATAACGGAGGCCATAACCGAAGGGGAACAGCGTGGCCCCGCCGTGCTGGGCGGTCGCGGGCCAGGCTGTGGGCAGCCGTCCCTGAAATTCGAAAGCGGGTTCGCCATTGGCCCCGGCGAACAGCATATCGGCAACCCCCGCGCCTTCCGAACCGGGAAGCCAGGCGACCACGAAGGCGTCGGCGCTGTTCAGCGCCTCGTTCACATAGAGCGGGCGACCGGTGATCATTACCGCCACGGTCGGAATGCCTTCCGCCTTCAGCTTGCGCATGGTCTCGATCGGACGGCGCAGCTCGGGGCGCAGCTGAAGCGAGGCGATGTCGCCCTGGAACTCGGCATACGGTGTTTCGCCGAACACGATGATCGCGGCGTCGGGTCGCTGTTCGTACTCGCCATCGGGCGCCAGTTCGGCGCTGCCGCCGCCGGCCTCGACCGCTTGCTCGATCCCGCGCCACAGCGAGGTGGCGCCGGGGAACTGGCTGTTGTCCATACCGGTGCCCTGCCAGCTCAGCGTCCAGCCGCCCGATTGGCGCGCGATATCGTCGGCCCCGTCACCCGCGACGAGGATGTGCCCTTCCGGCTTGGCCGGCAGCACGCCATTGTTCTTGAGCATCACCAGCGATTTGCGCACCGCTTCACGGGCCACCGCGCGGTGATCGTCGGCACCGAGCAGTTCGTACTCACCCGACAGCGCGCGCGCGGAGGGCTTGCCGGCTTCGAACAGTCCGAGCCGCTGTTTGACACGGAGAACGCGGGCAACCGCATCGTCGAGCCGCGCCATCGAGATCGTGCCGTCGCGCGCCTCTGCCAGCGTGCTGTTGTAGAGGCTGCGCCAACTGTCGGGGGCCATGAACATGTCGATCCCGGCATCGACTGCCTTGGGGCAACTGGCATTGCTGCAACCGGCCACCTGTCCGTGCGCATTCCAGTCGGTAACCACCAGCCCGTCAAAATTCATGCGCCCCTTGAGGACATCGGTCACCAACCCGCGGTGCCCCGAAAGCTTGACGCCGTTCCAGCTCGAGAAACTTGTCATCACGGTGGCGACCCCGTTTTCCATTGCGGGCAGGTAGGGCGCGCCGTGGATCAGTCGCAGCTCGATTTCGGAAATGGCGGCATCGCCTTGGTCCTTGCCGTCGGTGGTCGCGCCGTCAGCAAGGAAGTGCTTGGTGCTTGCCGCGACGTACGGCCCCGCAAGGATCGGCTCGGTCGATGGTGGCCCTTGCAGGCCGCGGATCATGCTGCCGACATAGGATGCGACAAGCGCAGGGTCCGAGGAGTAGCCTTCGTAGGCACGGCCCCAGCGGTAGTCCTGCGGTACCGCAACGGTCGGGGCGAAGGTCCATTCCTGCCCGGTGACGCGGATTTCGACTGCGGTGACCCGCCCGATCCGCTCGATCAGATCGGGGTCGCGCGCCGCGCCAAGCCCGACATTGTGCGGAAAGATCGTCGCGCCGACGATATTGCTGTGGCCGTGCACTGCATCGGTGCCCCAAACGATCGGAATGGCGGGTTCGCCCGGGGCGGTATTCATCGAGGCGGCGTAGAAGGCATCGGCCAGCGCCAGCCATTCTTCCGCGGGGGCAAGATCATCGCCGCCGGGTCCGGAGTTGCCGCCGTTGAGTACCGATCCGAGCCGGTATTCGCGAACCTCTTCGGGGGTCACGCTGGCGATATCGGCCTGAATGATCTGACCGACCTTCTGCTCCAGCGTCATCTGCGCGAGCAGCGCCTGAACATGCGCTTCGCCTTCTTCGGTCAGGACCATAGGGAAGGCGACTTCGGGCCACTGCTCCGGATGAACGATAGCTTGCGGTGCCGAAGCCGTTACCGCTTCGTCCGTCGACGGTTGGGCCGACAGTGCCGACACTGCGAACGCCGCCGTGGCGGCGCCAGAAAAGATTGTTTTCGAAAGCATAAACCCCGTCCCATCATCCGGCTCTGGCCGGTACACTCGAGGCCGGGTCGCGTCTGACAACCTTGACAGAAAAGTCACACAAACGCCCGGCTACAGTCCAAATGTGAGGCGATGTTTGACAACGTTGACAGAAATATGCAACCAGTAAGTCGCGAACGGAGGTTGCCCCGCGAGTCGTGGGTGCAGCTGCCGAGACGTACGAAAGTCCGCACGCAAAGATGCGGCTTGGGAGGGATAGAGAAAGATGAACAGCGGGATTTTGCGCAACCGTGCGGCTTTGATGGCCGCCGCGTCGATATTTGCATTGGGGGCAACCGGTGCGCCAGCCTTGGCGCAGGATGTGACCGACACTGGGCCCGAGGCCGCCGACGAGACGGAAAACGTTATCATCGTCACCGGCTTTCGCGCATCGCTCGAAAACGCGCTGAATGCCAAGCGCGATTCGAACCTCATTATTGAATCGGTGACAGCGGAAGACATCGGCAAGTTCCCCGACCAGAATGTCGCGGAATCGCTCCAGCGCCTGCCGGGTATCCAGATCGACCGCGAGAATGGCCAGGGCTCGAAAGTCCGCATCCGCGGGCTCGATCAGAACGTGACGCTGCTCAATGGCGAGCTCTTCGTCAGCGGCCTCGAGGTCTACAAGGTCGGCGAGGGCAATTATAACCGCAACGACAGCCTCGAAGGGGTGCCTTCCGAATTGATCGGCGGGATCGAGGTCTTCAAATCGCCCAATGCGTCACTGCTCGAAGGCGGGCTTGGCGGGATCGTCAACCTCAAGACGCGCAATCCGCTCGACCTCAAGGAAGGCCTGACGCTGGCGGGCAACGTCAAGGGCAGCAAGGGCAGCGAGATTTCGGGTTGGGAGCCGGCGGGCGCCGCCGTGCTCGGCTACAATTTCAACGACCGTCTCGGGGTCATCGCTACCTTCAGCTACGAGAAGACGAACAATCACGTCAACGTGCTGGGCGGCGACAATCGCGGCAACTGGGCCTTCGACGAGGGCCGCCGCGACACCGCGACCGTGCCGACCAATTACTACGCACCGGAATATCGCTACGTCACCGACCGCGACCAGTATCGTCGGCGTTGGGGTGCTTCGATCGGCATCAATTACCGCGCGACCGACGAGCTCGAGGTCAGCGCGCAATATTTCCACTCGGACCTGAAGATCGACACGCGCGAAGCGTCGGTCAAATTCCCCTTCGGACAGGGCGAATCGCAGGGTCTCATCGGAGATTATTCGATCGACGGCAACGGTGTGCTGACCGATGGTACGGTGCGCGCGCAGTCGGCCGAAGCCATTTCCTTCGTCGATGTGTCGAATATCAAGTCGGACAATCTGCAGTTCGGCCTCGACTGGGATAACGATACCAATTTCCGCGCCTCGGTGATGGCCAATTATTCATCATCGAATATGAAGCGTGAGGTCGCCAATAACGACGTGCGCTATACCGCCTATGGCGTGCGCGGGCCGGGCACTTCGGGACCGCAACCTGGCTTCACACCCAATTCGGCTGCACCGCCGACCTTCGACTTCACGTATCGCAATGGCGAGTTTCCCAGTTTTGGCATCGCGCCGGGAAGCCCGCAGGACCTGTTCAACAATCCCGACTTTGGCTTCTTCAAGTCGCATTGGGCGTTTGGCGATCGCTCCGACATCGAGGGGCACTCGATCCGTGCCGATTTCGGTTATGACGTCGACAGCGACTACACCAATACGATTACGATCAGCGCGGGCTTCCGTTATGGCCAGCGCACGGTGGACTTCACGTCTGGCCGCTATCTCGCCGATCTGAGCGGTAAGGGCGAGCTTGACGCCACCGCGATCCCCGAATCCGAACGGGTCGACGGCTTCTCCTACAACTGGACGCCCTATAGCTACTTCCAGGATGGCGCGATCGGCTACAAGATCTGCGATTTGCCCGAGGTGAACAAGCCTGCGGCCTTTGCCGGGTGCAGCCGTTTCGGGGATTCACCCGCGCTGCTCACGCCCTATGAAACCTTCCTGAGCAATCCCGAACGCGTCGAGGCGATTACGAATTTCGCCGGGGGCGGCAGGATCGAGGGCGATACGGTACTCGTGGCCGACCGGTCGCGGATGACCAATGCGCTCGAGTGGATCCAGGCGCTCTATCCAGACACGCCGTTCAGCTTCTTCGAGGATCCGCTGCAGACCTACCGGGTCAAGGAAGAAACCAAGTCGGGCTACATCATGGCCGATATGGGCGGGGTCGATGATCCGTATCACGTCAATGTGGGCCTGCGGATCGTCAACACCGACCTGACCATCGACCAGAACCAGCCGTCCAATGCCGACCCGAGCTATTGGGGCACCGATAGCTGGAACGGCGTGCTGCGCGATTTCAGCACCAATACGGTGATGCGCAGCTACACCGACTTCCTGCCGAGCGCGAACGCGGTGTTCGACGTGAGCGAGAACAGCAAGGTTCGCTTTTCCGCGGCGCGCGTGGTCGCACGCCAGCCGCTGGTTTCGCTGGGTCAGGGCTTCTCGACCAACTTTACCCGCGATCCCGCCGACGATCTGTTCAAGTTCACCAATGGCGCGCGCGGCAACGCGGAACTCGATCCGTTCCGGGCGTATCAGTTCGACCTCGGTTTCGAGCACTACTTCGGCAGTCAGGGGCTGCTCTCGGCAGGCCTGTTCTGGAAGGAGGTCGACAGCTTCATCGTCAACGAAACGGTTGCCGTTTTCGTCAACGATCAGGCCGGCGGACGGCTCGGACCGGTGTCGCAGCCAGCCAATGGCTCGGGTGGCCGCGTGAAGGGTTTCGAGCTGGCGGCGCAATATGCCTTCGACTTCGGTCTGGGTTTTACCGTCAACTACACCTTCTCGGACACCGATACCGATTTCAGCACCGATTTCACCGATAATCTCCCGCTGCCGGGCGTGTCGAAGCATTCGGCGAACGGGCAGGTCTATTTCGAACGCTACGGGTTCGCTGCGCGCGCATCCTATAGCTGGCGCTCGAAGCAGTATCTGGGCAATTTCGGGTTCGCCGACGGATCGGTGACGCGGACGCTGGGGATTTACCAGAAATCCTTCGGCCAGCTCGATGGGCAGATCAGCTACCAGCTGACTGACAATTTCGAAATCTTTGCCGAGGCGATCAACATCACCAAGGCGGATACCAGCGTTTACCTGCAATTTCCCGAATTGCCCTTCCGCTTCGAATCCGGTTCAAGGCGGATCTATGGCGGGGTGAAATTCAACTTCTGATTTCGGTCCTTCCCGGAACTGATGGCGGTCCCGATCGGTACGGGCCGCCATCGATTTTCCGACGACGCATGTGGGAGACCGGGTGATGAATCACACGCATACTGGCGAGGCCTCGCCCCAAGCCTTGCGATCGATCTGCATCGTTGGCGGCGGTACCGCAGGCTGGTCCGCCGCCGCGCTGCTATCGCGCTTGCTGCAGGGCAGCGGCTGCCGTATCACGCTGGTCGAGTCCTCCGACATTCCGACCGTCGGAGTGGGCGAGGCGACCATCCCGCCGATCTTCGATTTCCTGCGCAATATCGGCGCGGACGAGGTTGCCTTCATCAGGCGCTGCCAGGCGACTTTCAAGCTCGGCATCCAGTTCCGCGACTGGCTGCAGCGCGGGCACAGTTATTGGCACCCCTTCGGCAATCTGGGTGTCACCATCAACCAGCGGCCGTTCCATCACTACTACTGGAAGAACCTCGCCGAGGGGCATGACGAGGGGCTGGCCGATTTCTGTCCGTCGGTCGCGTTGGCGGAAGACAACAAGTTCGCCTTTCCTTCAACCGACGGCAACTGGCCGGGCGGCGCGGTCGCCTATGCGCTGCATTTCGATGCCGGTCTGGTGGCCGCCTTCCTGCGCGAGCATGCCGAGGCGGCGGGGGTCGAACGGCTCGACCGCCGCATCCTGCGTGCCGAACGCGGTGAGGGCGAGCGTATCGCCGCGGTCCACTTCGACAATGGCGAATCGCTCGAAGCCGATTTCTACATCGATTGTTCGGGCTTTCGTGGGTTGCTGATCGAAGAGGCGTTGGAGGCGGGCTTCGACGACTGGCGGCGCTGGCTGCCAGGCGACCGCGCGGTCGCCGCGCCGACCGAGGCGCAATCGGTTCGCGCGCCCTACACAGTCGCCACCGCGCGATCGGCGGGGTGGCAGTGGCGCATCCCGCTCCAGCACCGGACGGGCAATGGCCTCGTCTATTGCAGCGACTTCATCGGGGATGACGACGCGGCTGAAGAACTGCGCGAGGGTCTGGACGGTCCGCCGATTGCCGATCCGCGCGTGCTGCGTTTCACCCCGGGGCTGCGCACACGCGTGTGGATCGGCAATTGCCTTGCGCTCGGCCTGTCGGCGGGGTTTCTCGAACCTCTCGAATCGACCAGCATCCATCTCATCCACACCGGGCTCAATCGGCTGCTCGACCTGTTTCCCGATCGCAATTTCGACCCGGTGCTGGTGGACAGCTACAATCGCGACGTCGAACGCGAATATGCGCATATCCGCGATTTCCTGCTGCTGCATTACTATCCCAACCAGCGCGAGGGCGAGCCCTTCTGGGATCATGTCCGCAATATCGAACTGCCCGACACGCTGGTCGAGAAGATGGCGCTGTTCGAACGAACCGGGCGGATCATGTCGAAGCAGCGCGAACTCTTTTCCGATATCAGTTGGTTCTATGTCGCCGCCGGTATGGGCTTGCGCCCCGCGGCGATCGATCCGCTGGTCGATGTCGCGCCGTTCGAGGAAGTGCGCAAGGTGATCGTGCAATTGCGCGAAGCCATGGGGGCCTTTCGCGCGGCGGCACCCACGCATGACGCGATCCTCGACCGACTGCTTGATCCGAGCGAGACGCGGCGCCCCAATTTCGGTGTGGGGGCGGGCTGGGCCAATCGATAGGCGTTCACGCGCGCACTAACACGTCCCAAGATTGCCTCTAAGCCGGCGGCGGACCGACGGTCAGCCGTTCGATAAGTCGGTGCGTATGGAACACGGTCGGGCCCGGGTCCTCACCCGCCAGTTGGCGCAGCAGCATATCGGCGGCGGTATGCGCCATTTCGACGACCGGCTGCCGCACCGTTGTCAGCCGCGGCCACACGACGCGGGCAATTTCGGAATCGTCGAAGCCGACCACGCTCAGATCGGCGGGGACATCGAACCCCAGTTCGCGCGCGGCCGACATCGCGCCGACCGCCATATCGTCATTCTCCGCGAGAATGGCGGTCGGCCGCAATTTGCGCGAGAGGATCCGCTTGGTTGCTTCGTAACCCGATTCAAAACTCCAATCGCCCGTCTCGATAAGCTCGGGCAAGTAGTCTACGCCCGCCGCATCGAAGGCAGCGCGATAGGCGATCAGCCGCTGCGCGCTTACCGGGTGGTCGGGATCGCCCTTGATGATCGCGATCCGGCGATGGCCGTAGCCGAGGACATGGTCCGCGATCTCGCGTGCCGCGGCAATATCGTCCATCGTCGTCGCCAGCCCCACGCCTTCGTGCGACTGCGGGGTGATCCGGGCGAAGGGAATGCGCGCCTGTGTGAGCCCGTCGAGAACCTCGGCGTGATCGGTGGCGGGCGGCGCAAGAATAACGCCGTCCAGCGCTGCGGAGCGGATGGTACGAACAACGTCCTGCGGGTGGTCGGCAACCGATTCCACCGGCAGCACGATCAGCCGATACCGTTCGCCATGCAACCGCTCGAGCGCGCCGCGCTGCAATTCGACGACATAGCTGGGGCTCGGCTTTTCATAGACAAGCCCGATCAGATAGGATTGCTGGCGTACCAGGCCCTGCGCCATCACATTGGGGTGATAGTTGAGTTCCTTGGCCGCGCGCAGCACCTTCTTGCGCAGCGCGGGCGTGATATGCGGTTCGTCGTTGAAAACGCGCGATACGCTTTTCGGCGACACTTCCGCCAATTTGGCGACATCGACGATAGTCGATCGCTTTGCTCCGCGGGCCATCGGAAAATCCGTGGCCCGATTGTCTTGCGTTGTCAACGACGCGCTCAGGAGGTGTCTTGTGGTTAAGCCGTAGGAAACTACTTGATCCGATCGGTGACGAGCATCCTCGGCGCGTAGGTGAAGGCCACGATTCCCAATCCGATTGACTTCTATACCGAGCCGCCACACCCACGGAGCGGATGCTGACAGCCGGACCCAGACTCATGCTCATCGGGGGCGGGCATGCGCATCTCGGGGTGCTGGCCGATTGGGTGCGCCGCGGCGGTCCCGAGGCGCGGACAACATTGATTTCGCCACATCGCTACACGCGGTATTCGGGTATGATCCCGGGAACGGTTGCGGGCGAATATGATGACGAGCATGGACGCATCGATCTTGTGGCGCTTGCCGAGCAGGCAGGCGTAGAACTGCTCCTCGACCGCTGCGCCACGATCGATCCGGAGCAGCGGACGATCACTACGGGCGATGGCCGTTCGGTTAGTTTCGACATCTGTTCGATCGATGTCGGCGGCGTGGAGCGAGCCAAGGGTGTTCTCGGAATGGATCCGCGGATCGTCGACGTCCGGCCCATCGGGAGCTTCCTTGCGCGGCTGGCCGAGTGGCAGACCAGCTCTCCCGGGGTGCCCGGTCATATTGTAGTGGCTGGCGGCGGCGCGGGCGGGGTGGAACTGGCGTTTGCCCTACGCAGACGTTTCGCCAGTGGGAGCTCGCGTATCACGCTGGTCACCGGGCAGGATGGCCTGCTCGATGATCTCGGACGCCGGACCGCCGTACTGGCGCGGCGTGAGCTGGTGCGACAGGATATCCCCTTGATCGAAGAGGATTTGCGGATCGAGCATGGCGCGATCGTCGCCGGGCAGCAGAAGCTCGAGCCGGTCGATCTGATCGTGGCATCGCTGGGCGCGGCGGCCCCGCGATGGCCAAAAGAGGGCGGGCTCGCAGTCGACGACGACGGGTTCATCGCAGTCGACCGCCATCAGCGCTCGCTGTCGCATCCGCATATCCTTGCGGCGGGCGATGTCGCGGCGAGACAGGACCGCCGGGTGCCGCATTCGGGCGTCCATGCCGTCCATACGGGCGCGGTCCTCGCTGCCAATCTGCGCTGCCTCGTCGCGGGTACGGGGGGACTGCGCAGCTACCGCCCCCGGCCCGCCAGCCTCTATCTGCTCTCGACCCGATCCGGAAAGGCGATTGCAAGCTATGGCCCGTTTGCTGCGCAGGGACGCTGGGCAGGCGCATTGAAACGCTGGATCGACCGGCGCTGGGTGACATCTTTCGCCAAACTGACCGATCCGGTGTAACCCGCTCGCCCACGGCGACGAACAGGCCAGCGACAGAAAGAACCCATGAAAAAAATTCTCATCATCCTGGCCCTCGCGGTGCTGGTCGCGGCCTACTTCTTCTTCGGGCTAGGCGACTATCTTACCGTCGACGGAATCAAGCAGGTCGCAGGCGAGGTCGGCGGCTATTACGAGCGCAATCCGGCGCAGGTCATTGCGCTGTTCTTCCTTATCTATGTCGCAGTGACCGCGGCATCCTTGCCCGGTGCCGCGGTAATGACGCTGGCGGCCGGCGCGCTGTTCGGGGTCGTGATCGGCACTATCGTGGTCTCCTTCGCCTCGACATTGGGCGCCGTGCTCGCCTTTCTCGCTTCGCGCTATGTCCTGCGCGATACGATCGAACAGCGGTTCGGCGCGCGCCTCAAGACGGTGAACCAGGGGCTCGAACGCGACGGCGCATTCTATCTCTTCACCATCCGCATGATCCCGCTGTTTCCATTTTTCGTGGTCAATCTGGTCATGGGGCTGACGCGGATCAGGGCCCGCACTTTCGCCTGGGTGAGCCAAGTGGGCATGCTGCTGGGCACGATCGTCTATGTGAATGCGGGCACGCAGCTGGCGCAGATCGACAGCCTTGCAGGCATCGCTTCGCCCGCAGTGCTGGCCTCCTTCGCGCTGCTCGGTATCGCCCCCTGGATAGCCAAGGCGATCATCGGCTGGATCAAGCGCCGGAAGGTCTATGCCGGCTTTGCCAGGCCGAAGAGCTTCGATCGCAATCTGGTGGTGATCGGCGCGGGGTCGGCCGGCCTCGTATCTTCGTTGATAGCCGCGACGGTCAAGGCGAAGGTGACGCTGGTCGAAGCGAACAGGATGGGCGGCGACTGTCTCAACACCGGCTGCGTGCCCTCCAAGGCGCTGATCAAGAGCGCCAAGGTCGCCGAACAGATGCGCCATGCGGATCGGTATGGCCTCGAGCCGTCCGAGCCCGAGGTTCCGTTCCGGCAAACCATCGCCAGGGTGATGGGTGCGATCAAGACGATCGAGCCGCATGACAGCGTCGAACGCTATACCGGCCTCGGAGTCGATGTGGTCGAAGGCTATGCCAAGGTCGTCGATCCGTGGACGGTGGAGATTGCACGCAAGGACGGGGCGACGCAGCGCCTGACTACGCGCGCCATCGTGATCGCCGCGGGCGCCGAGCCCTTCGTCCCCCAGATCGCGGGGCTGGAAGGGAGCGGGTATCTGACCAGCGACACCATGTGGGATGCCTTCGCGCAGATGGACCGCGTGCCTGCCCGCATCGCAGTGCTGGGTGGCGGACCGATCGGCTGCGAATTGTCACAGGCGCTGGCCCGGCTTGGCTCAAGCGTGACACAGGTCGAAATGACGGATCGTGTGCTGGGCCGCGAAGACCCTGAAGTGTCCGCCGCCGCACAGATCTCGCTGGAGGCGTCGGGTGTGTCCGTTCTGACGAACCACCGCGCGATCAGGGTCGCAGACGGGACCCTGTTTGCCGAACACAAGGGGGCGCAAGTCGGTATCGATTTCGACTGCCTGATCGTTGCCGTCGGGCGCGCCGCCCGGCTTACGGGCTACGGTCTTGAAGACATTGGCATCGACACGGCCAAGACCGTGGTCACCGACGAATTCCTGGCGACCAAATTCCCCAATATCTACGCCGCCGGCGATGTGGCGGGGCCGTTCCAGTTCACCCACACGGCCAGCCACCAGGCGTGGTTCGCCAGCGTCAATGCGCTGTTCGGCCAGTTCAAGCGGTTCAATGCGGACTACCGCGTCATCCCCGCCGTCACCTTCCTCGATCCCGAGATCGCGCGGGTCGGCATCAACGAAACCGAGGCGGAAGAGCAGGGCATCGCCTATGAAGTCACCCGTTACGATCTCGACGATCTCGACCGCGCCATTGCCGAAAGCGAGACGCGCGGTTTCGTCAAAGTGCTCACCCCGCCTGGCAAGGACACCATCCTGGGTGCGACCATCATCGGCGCGCATGCGGGCGAATTGCTGGCCGAATATGTGCTTGCGATGAGGCACAAACTGGGGCTCAACAAGATCCTCGGCACGATCCATTCCTATCCGACCATGGCGGAGGCGAACAAATTCGCTGCGGGCGAATGGAAGAAGGCGCACAAGCCCGAGCGGCTGCTCGCGCTGGTCGAGAAATATCACAACTGGCGTCGCGGTTAAGCGCGCCCAAGCGGACTGGAGAATACCATGCTCGGCAAGATATCCCTGCTCATCATGCGCGTCGGAACCGGCATGCTGCTGGTCCTGTGGGGCAGCCTCAGGCTGTTCGGCGACGGCATGGGCACCAAGCTCGCAGAGAAGTATTATGGCGGGGTCGGCGCGGCGAGCAATTTCCAGCTCGCCTTCGCCAGTGTCGAGGTGGTGATCGGCGCACTGGTCGTCCTGGGCCTGTTTCGGCGCGTCTCGCTGGTCGGTGCTGCGATCATCCTCGTTGGCGGCGCCTTCCCGATCTGGCGCCACTTTCTCGATCCCTTCGGACGGTATTTGTTCGCCAGTCCCGAGGATGCAAACCTGCTGTTCTTCCCGTCGATCACTGTGGCGGGCGCCGCGCTTGCTCTGATCGCGTTTCGCGAACATGACACGCTGGCGCTGGACAGCCTGGTCAAGCGGAAGGGCTGAACGGCCAGCGAGGGGCGGCAGTGGAGATCTTCGACCAGTTTCGCGGCCTGATCGGCATCGCCTTGCTGATCCTGCTTGCCTGGGGTCTGTCCGAAGACCGCGGGCGCCGCCCGTCATGGGGCTGGATCGCAGGCGCGGTTGCATTGCAGGCGTTCCTCGCACTGCTGATCGTGCGTGTGCCGATCGTCTGGAATGCGGTTACGCTCGCCAATGAGGTCGTTGCTGCGATCGAGCGCGCGACGCTCGACGGCTCGTCATACATGTTCGGCTATCTCGGCGGTGCCCCGTTGCCCTTCGCGCTCAAGGAAGGCGTGGCCGCTCCGGTGGTGATCGCCTTCCAGATCCTACCGCTGGTGATCGTCTTCTCCGCGCTTGCCGCCTTGCTGTGGCACTGGGGCGTCTTGCGCTGGTTGGTGAACGGCTTGTCTTTCCTCCTGCGCCGAACGCTCCGGGTCAGCGGCGTCGTCGGCCTGTCGGGCGGCGCTAACATGTTCCTCGGTGTGGTCGAGAGCCCGCTGGTAGTGCGCGCCTATTTTGCACGGATGAGCCGCGCGGACCTGTTCCAGGTGATGGTGCTGGCGATGGCGACGATCAGCGGGGCGATCCTGATCCTTTATGCCACCACACTGTCACGGACCGTGCCCGATGCGGTGGGGCATATGATCTCGGCCTCGCTCATCTCGCTTCCGGCAGCGTTGCTGATCGCGAAGCTGATGGTGCCGGGCGAGGCTGCGCTCGACGGTGAGAACGAGGGTGAGGCCGGGCTCAAGGTGCCCGGGTTACGTTACGAATCGAGCATCGATGCGATCATCAAGGGGACGATGGACGGGATGCAGCTGTTTCTCGCGGTGATCGCGGTGATCATCGTGGTTTTCGCGCTGGTTTCGCTGGCCGATCAATTGCTTGCACTCTTGCCGCTGGTCGATGGCGATCCGCTGACGCTCAAGCGCGGGTTCGGCTGGCTGTTCTCCCCGCTGATGTGGCTGATCGGCGTGCCGTGGGGCGAGGCGCAGGCCGCGGGCAGCCTGATGGGCACCAAGGCGATCCTCAACGAATATGTCGCTTATCTCGAACTCGCCGCATTGCCGGACAGTACCTTCGCTCCGCGCAGCCTGCTGATCGTGACCTATGCGCTGTGCGGCGTCGCCAATCTCGCCAGCATCGGGCTGCTGGTTTCGACGATCGGCACGCTATGCCCCGAGCGGCGCGGCGAAGTGGCGGGGCTGGGCGTCCGCAGCTGGATCGCAGGGAATATGGCGACGGCAATGACCGGGGCCTGGATCGGGCTGATCACCTGGGCATGAGCTGGAAGGAGACCGACCGATGTTCGACGCCAAGCTGCGCCCGCTGATCGATCCGCCGCTGAACCGCATCGGACGCGCGCTGGCGGCGCGCGGCGTGACGGCAAACATGCTGACCTTCGCCGGGCTTGCGCTCGGGCTGGCGGGCGCTGGCGCGATTGCCCTTGGCCAGCTTGCAATCGGGCTGGCGCTGATCATCGCCAACCGGCTGCTCGACGGGCTCGACGGTGCCGTTGCGCGCGCCAACCGTCCCACTGCGCTGGGCGGCTATTTCGATATCGTCGCGGATTTCGCCTTTTATGTTTCGGTCCCGATGGCCTTTGGCTTCCTCGATCCCGCCAACACGCAAGCAGCCTTGGTGCTGGTCGCCGCATTCGTGCTGACCGGGGTCAGCTTCCTGGCCTTTGCGGTTGTCGCAGCCGAGCGCGGCGAAGAAACCCGTGCGCATGGCCGCAAGAGTTTCTTCTATTCCACCGGTCTTGCCGAAGGCGCGGAAACGATCGCGGTGTTTATCGTCTTTGCGCTGCTCCCGGCATGGTTCGTGCCGATCGCCTATGGTTATGCCGGACTATGCGTGCTGACCGTGTTCCAGCGCAGCGCGCTGGCAATGATGCAATTCAGGGATTGAGGCGCGCGGCGACCGCGTCGCGCAACTTCGCGATCCGCGCCACATTGGCACCCAGATCGCTCACCCCGACGCGCGAGACCGAACGGAAATCGACCTCTCCATCTGCGATGCGCACCACCATGTCATCCTTGAAGCCGAACCAGAAGGTCTCCGCGACGCCTTCGACGCGCCCGGCTGCAGCATCGGCCATGACGTCCACGAAGCCCAGTTCTTCCATTGCGTCTGCCACGGCAGCAACAGCCACCTCGCGGTCGGTCGTGCCGATGGGCAGCGATGCGAGATCGGGATAGGCTTGCGTGATGACCTGCGCATGCGACTGGTTCGCGAGTGGCGCATCGGTTTGCGACCACATGTCCAGTTCGCCGAGCGGAATGGTATAATCGTTGAGCGGGTTGGCATCGCTCGCATTGCGGCGATCGACTGCCGCTTGCGAGAGAGTCGGAGGATTGGCGACATCCGTGGCGATGTCGTGGATCGGCGGAATATCCGCGGCCTGACCGCGAACATAACCCAGCGCGGCGAAAATCCCGAGCGGCACAAGCAGCGCGATCAACGCAAGCAGCCAGCCCCGGCGCGGTTTGCGCAGCAGCGTGGCGAGCAGCGCCACCAGCGCGACCAGCGCGACGATACCGAGCAGGATTGGCCCCGCCTTGATCGTCATCGTCAGCAGGCCCGTCTGCCAGCTCCACAGCCCGAACTTGGTGCCGAGCGCGGCAATCGCGAAATAGACCGGCAGCAGAAGCGCAAGGACAAGGGCGAGGCGGCTGTACCAGGGCGATCGTGTCATGCAGGGTTCCTAACGCGGCGAAGCGTTTTTGCCTACGCGGGAATTGCGGGTGCCAGACAGGCGGGGCTTACCTAGCCGCCGGTCACACTCATATGGCGAGCAAGCGCGGGTTCGCGCTGCTCTAGGTCGAAGGCATGGCGCAGGGGCTTGCCCGCGAGCAGCCGGTTGAGCGCTTCGTCGAGCGCGCCTTCGCCGCCGGCACGGATGATGTCGCGCAGTTCGACCTTCTGGTTGTGCCCGAGACAGCCATAGACCGTGCCCGTGGCGCCGATCCTGATGCGATTGCAGCCGGCGCAGAAATTGTCGCTGAGCGGCGTGATGAGGCCGAGCCGGGTACCGGTATCGGCGACGTCGAAGTAACGTGCCGGTCCGCCCGTGCGGTGGAGCGAGGGGACGAGCGTGAAACTGCGTTCGATCTCGGCGCGGACGTCGTCGAGCGGCACATGCGTGGATTGCCGGTCGAGCGACACGTCGCCCAGCGGCATCGCCTCGATCAGGCCAAGATCCATCCCGCGCTCGCTGCACCAGCCGAGCAGCGCGGGCAGTTCATCATCATTCAGGCTGCGCATCGCCACGGCGTTGATGCGGATCGCGAGGCCTGCCGCGCGGGCCGCCTCGATCCCGGTGATGACCTGGTCGAACTCGTCGCGCCGCGTGAGTTTGGCAAAGCGTTCGCGGTCGAGCGTGTCCAGGCTGACGTTGATCCGCCGTACACCGGCATCGTACAAATCCTGCGCCATGTCGGGCAGGCGGGTGCCATTGGTGGTGAGGGTGAGTTCCTCGAGGCCCTCACCGCGCAGCCTCGCCAGCCGTTCGACGAGGTCCATGATGCCCTTGCGCACCAATGGCTCGCCGCCGGTCAGCCTGATGCGGCGGACGCCGCGCGCGACCAGGTGCCGCGCAAGCGCCTCGATTTCCTCGAATGTCAGCAGGTCGCGGCGGGGGAGGAATTGCATGTCTTCCGCCATGCAATAGGTGCAGCGCAGGTTACAGCGATCGGTCACCGAGAGGCGAATATAGTCGATCCGGCGGCCGAAAGCGTCGCGCATGGCGGTGCCCTACACGCTGGCGGGCGAAGTCGAAACGGATTTCTTGGTGCCTGAGGAGGCGGTTAGCCGACGCTGCGCAGTTTGCCGAACAGGGCCGGCAGCGGTTCGGAGGCGCGCGCCTTGCCCATCGCGTCGGCGACGGCTTGCGGAACCGCGATCTCGATCGCATGCGCGCGGTCCTCGCTCAGCCCGACCGAGACTTCATAGGTGCCCGGCTCGATCACGAAGCGTCCATCGCGTTCGAACCGGCCAAGCTGGTTGCCGCCAACCTCGAACAGTATTTGGCGGGTTTCCCCGCCGCCGAGCGAGACCCGCTGGAAATCGGCCAGTTCGGTCCGGCCTCGACCGCGTCCGCCGGGACGGCGCAGGTAAAGCTGGACGGTTTCGATGCCTTCATGTGCCCCGACATTGTGCAGAACGGTACTTACGATGAGCCGGTCGTGTCCCAGTTCGGTCGTGGTCTGGCCGAGCCCGAATTCGGAATAATTGAGGCCATGTCCGAAGGTCAGGCCCACCCGCCCGCGGTCGACCAGCGGGATCGGCAGGCGGCCGCAGGGCGCGAACTCGCCGGTCAGGACATCGGTAATGGCATGGCCCGACATAGTGCCCAATTGCCCCGCGTGGATAACGCAGGGCAGTTTCGCGCCGCTGATATCGGGATCGAGAGGGCGCGCTCCGAGCGTGACCAGCACGATGCTCCGGTTGACCGCATACAGCGCCTCGAGCAGCGTTTGCTGCGCTGCGGTCAGCATGCTGGTTTCGCCGAGCGTGACGATGACCGTCCCCGCGCGGCGGGCGGCTTCGCTGGCCATCCCGATCGCCATGTGATCGGCATCGATCAGATCACCCGATGGCGATTTTGCCCGGTCCCGGCGCAAGGCAAGGCCCGGTACGTATCTGTGTGCCAGTTCGCGGGTATTGAGCCCGTCGATCAGGCTGGCCGCCTCCTGCGGCAATCCGCCGGTGGGCAGCGACCGGTCGCTGGCGGCTTGCCCGATGATGAGGATTTTGCCCGAATCGATGCTCAGCGGAAGCAGCGCGGGGTCGTTGCGGAGCAGAATGATCGCGTGGCGCGCAGCATCGAGCGCGACCGTTCGCGCTCCTGCGGCCGACCGCGTTGGCGTCTCGATCTCCTCCGGTCCGGCGCTGCGGAACAGCCCGAGGTCGTATTTCGCGCCCAGCACCTTGCGCACGGCATCGTCGAGCTGCAGCGGCGTCACGCGCCCGTCTGCAACCGCCGCCACCACTGCGGCGACCGATATGTCGGCATAGGGTGCGCCGGTCAGATCCTGTCCCGCCGCCCTGGCGATTTCCGTCCATTCGGCAAGGTCGATCCCTTCGAAACCGCCGGGTCCGCCAATCGCAAATGTCGCGCTGGTCGAATGGTCGCCGTTATCGAGCGAAGAGGCAATCCGGCCAAGCGCGACACTGGCCGGAGGCGATTCGCGCAGCACACCCGCGACCAGGCGCAGCTGGTCGGCGGGCAAGTGCGCGCCGCGGCGACCCGTCCACGAGGGGTCGTCCACGCGCAGGCAGGCGAGCATGCTGCCACCGTCCTGATCCTCGAACTGCAGTCCGCGCACAGTGGCCGACGCCAGGCACCGGGCCAGCAGCCCCGATGCGCCCCAGCTCGCGGGAAGATTTTTGTCGGTATGCGATGTGCTCAGCGCGACGGAAGGCCCGAGCAGCCAGTTCTTGCCTTTGTCCCGTGCCTCGGCGGCAACGATGCGCGCGGCGCGCTCGACCACCTCGGGCGCCCAGCTTGCGGCCAGCGCGAAGGGGCTCGGCATGATTACCGCTTCGCCGCGACCGGGAGTGGCGGCGTAGAGCAGGGGAATGCCCAACCGGGTTTCTTCGATCGCCATACTTTGGAGGGCAGCGAATTCGGCGGGCGAAGCGGTACCCACGAGACCGCTCAACTGGCCATGGCGTAGTTGGTCGCGCACGCGATCGATCGCCTCGAAATCGGCGGGATCGGGTGCGCGCTCGAGCGCCAACTGCCCGACCTTCTCCTCCACCGTCATGATGGCGAGCAAGTCTTCGACGAAACGCTCGCGTTCGGCGGCGTAATCGGTGGGGCGGCGTGCCATGGCAGGCCCGTTTCCCACAAATAGGTAAACATCCTGTTTTGGTAGGTTCGTTGGCTTGCTTTCGCCCCGTTCGCCTTCCTCGAAGGGAGACGATTTACAGATATAAAAATATCTTTATATCTAACTTCCAATGCAGACCGACACTCTCTTCCGGGCCCTGGCCGACCCCACCCGCCTCAGGATCATGCGCCTGCTGGGTTCGATGGAACTGGCCGTGGGCGAAGTCGCGCAGGTGCTCGGGCAGAGCCAGCCCCGTGTATCGCGGCATATCGGTATCCTGTGCGATGCGGGTCTGGCCGAACGGCGCCGCGAAGGCAGCTGGGTATTCCTGCGCGCTTGCGCGAATGCCAGCGAAGCGCCGCCGCTGTGCGCTGCAGTCGCCGATCTGCTGGTCGAAGCCGAGGCGACCGACGCGCCGTTTGCCGAGCAATGCGAGCAGGACCGCCGCAAGCTTGCAGCGATCCGCCAGCATCGCGAAAGCGAAGCGCAAGTGTACTTCTCCGACCACGCGCATGACTGGGACGAACTGCGCCGCCTGCATTCCTCTGACGAGGCGGTCGAGGCCGCGCTGGGCAAAGCCCTGGGTACAAGGTCGCTGGGGCGCCTGCTCGATATCGGGACCGGCACGGGTCGCATGGCCGAACTGTTCGCCGAACGCGCCGAACGGATCGTGGCGCTCGACAAGAGCCTCGCGATGCTGCGGGTGGCGCGCGCCAAATTGCAGCACCTGCCGACCGAACGGGTCGAACTGGTGCAGGGCGATTTCGCCTCGCTCTCGTTTGCCGCCGAAAGCTTCGACACGGTGCTGTTCCACCAGGTCCTGCATTTCGCGCAGAACCCGGGTGCTGCCTTGGCCGAGGCGGCGCGCGTGACCCGCCCCGATGGAAGAATCGCGATCGTCGATTTCGCCGCGCATCAGCGCGAGGAATTGCGCGATCGCCATGCCCATGCGCGACTGGGCTTCGAAGATGGCCAGATGGTCGGACTGCTCGATGAAGCAGGGTTCGAACCGGCGGCCCCGACTGCGCTGGAGGATGGAGAGCTGGTGGTGAAAATCTGGATTGCGCAACGACGCGCCGCAAACAGGAAGGCCGCATCATGAGCCCGACGATGGACCAGATGCGCGAGGCGCAACGCGCGCTCGACACCCCACTGTTTTCCGGCCTGCCCGGCGATGTCGAGGTAAGCTTCGAATTCTTCCCGCCCAAGAACGAAAAGATGAACGAAACGCTGTGGCACAGCGTCGAAACCCTCGCCCCGTTGGGACCGCGCTTCGCCAGCGTCACCTATGGGGCAGGCGGCTCGACGCGCGAACGCACGCATGAGCAGGTCGTGCGGATCCAGAACGAAGCGCATATCCCCGCCGCCGCGCATCTGACCTGCGTGGATGCCACGCGTGAACAGGTCGACGCGGTCGCGCGGCATTATTGGGATGAAGGCATTCGTCATATCGTCGCGCTGCGCGGCGATGCGCCCGACGGCCATTCGCGCTATACGCCGCATCCCGGCGGTTATGCCAATGCGGTCGAGCTGATCGCCGGACTGAAGCAGATCGCGGATTTCGAGATATCGGTCGCCGCCTATCCCGAAGTTCATCCCGATTCCCCCGATGCGCAGGCCGATATCGCCAATCTCAAGGCGAAATTCGATGCTGGCGCGACGCGCGCCATCACCCAGTTCTTCTTCGATCCGCAATGCTTCTTCGAGTTCCGCGACACCGCCGCCGCCGCCGGGATCGAGGGCGAGATCGTGCCGGGGATCATGCCGGTGATGAGCTTTGCCGCGGTCCAGCGGATGTCGGGGCTTTGCGGCACTGCAATCCCGCACTGGATGGAAGGGCTGTTCGAAGGGCTCGACGACCAGCCCGCCGCGCGCCAGCTGGTCAGCGCGACCATCGCCGCCGAAATGTGCCGCCGCCTCTATGCGGGCGGGGTGCGCCAGTTCCATTTCTACACTCTCAACCGCGCCGAGCTGAGTTATGCGATCTGTCACATGCTCGGCCTGCGTCCGAAAGCGAAGACATGACCAAGCGCGAGGAATTCGAGGCTGCCGCGGCGCAGCGCATCCTGATCAAGGACGGCCCCTACGGCACTGCAATCCAGCAGGCCGGGCTGAGGCCTGAAGACTACGCTGCGGGCACGGCTCTGGAGCAGGAGCAGAAGGGCAATAACGACCTCGTCAATCTGACCCAGCCGCAGGTGATCCGGGCGATCTGCGACAGCTATATCGACGCGGGCGCGCATATCCTCGCGACCAACACCTTCAATGCCAACCGCATCAGCCAGGCGGATTACGGCGCGGAAGATATGGTTCACGAGATCAATGTCGCCGCAGCGCGCATCATCCGCGAAGCGATCGACGCGCGCACCGATGGCGTGCCGCGCTTCGTCGCGGGGGCGGTTGGGCCGACCAACAAGACGCTGTCGCTATCGCCCGATGTCGAGGACCCGGGCTATCGCGAAGTCACCTTCGACGAGATCGTCGCGGTCTATGTCGATCAGTGCCGTGCTCTGGTCGAGGGCGGGGCCGATTTCATCCTTATCGAAACCGTGTTCGACACGCTCAATTGCAAGGCCGCGATCATGGCGGTGAAACAGCTCGAGCGCGAACTTGGCCGCGATCTCCCCCTGATGATCTCGTTGACGCTGACCGATTTGTCGGGACGCAATCTGTCGGGCCATACGGTCGAGGCGTTCTGGTACACGGTGCGACATGCCAAGCCGCTGACCATCGGACTCAATTGCAGCTTCGGCGCGGAGCAGCTGCGCCCGCATGTCCAGCTGCTGTCGGATATCGCCGACACCTATCTGATGGCCTATCCCAATGCCGGCCTGCCCAATGATCTGGGCGAATATGACGAGCTGCCCGAAACCACCGCCGCGCTGACGCGGGTCTGGGCGGAGAACGGCCGCATCAATGCGTTGGGCGGGTGCTGCGGTTCGACCCCGGCGCATATCGCGGCGATGGCGGAAGCGGTCGAAGGACTCGTGCCGCGCATCCCGCCGAGCGTGAAACCCGACATGCGCCTCGCCGGGCTCGAACCGTTTTCGGTGGCGGCATGAGCGATCGGCTTGCGAACCGCGCGGTCATCCGCACCGCGGGCGTCGCTGACGCCGGGCGGCTGTCGTTGATCGCCAACGCCACCTTCCTCGAAACCTTCGCCGGAATGATTTCCGGCAATGCGCTGGTGACGCATTGCGAGACGCAGCACGCGCCCGCCTATCTCGGCAAACTCCTGGCCGAAGGCGCACGCGCCTGGCTGGCGGAGGTCGACGATGCCCCTGTCGGCTATGCGCTGCTCAACCAGCCCGAACTCGATGCCGCGCGTGAAGGCGATATCGAGCTCAAGAAGATATACCTGCTGTCGCGCTTCCACGGCAGCGGGGTCGCGCGCGAGCTGTTCGATGCGGCCCGCGCCGGTGCGCGGGGACATCAGCGCCTGCTGCTCGGCGTGAAGGACGACAACCGCCGCGCCATCGCCTTCTATACCAAGCAAGGGTTCCGCCAGATCGCGACGCGCCGCTTCGATGTCGGCGGCACGCTTTATAACGATGTCGTGCTCGCACGCGAACTCGACCGGGACTGAGCAATGACCGACCAATCCTCCGCCCGCTTCGTCAATATCGGCGAACGTACCAATGTGACCGGCTCCGCACGGTTCAAGAAACTGATCATGGCGGACGATTACGATACCGCGGTGGAAGTCGCGCGCCAGCAGGTTGAAAACGGTGCGCAGGTGATCGACGTCAACATGGACGAAGGCCTGCTCGATGCCGAGCACGCCATGACCACCTTCCTCAAGCTGATCGCGGCCGAACCCGATATCGCGCGCGTGCCGGTGATGATCGACAGTTCCAAATGGGACGTGATCGAGGCCGGGCTCAAATGCGTTTCGGGCAAGCCGATCGTCAATTCGATCAGCATGAAGGAGGGCGAGGCGCAGTTCCTCGAACAGGCCCGCAAATGCATGGATTATGGTGCGGCAGTGGTCGTCATGGCCTTCGACGAGACCGGTCAGGCGGACACCAAGGAACGCAAGGTCGCCATCTGCTCGCGCGCCTACGACCTGCTCACCGGCATCGGCTTTCCGCCTGAGGACATCATCTTCGACCCCAACATCTTTGCGATCGCGACAGGGATCGAGGAGCATGACCGCTACGGGCTCGACGTCATCGAGGCGCTGGCCGAGATCAAGGCGCAGCTCCCGTATGTGCGCACCAGCGGCGGGCTGTCCAACCTGAGCTTCAGCTTCCGCGGCAACGAGACCGTGCGCCGCGCGATGCATTCGGTCTTCCTCTACCATGCGATCCCCGCGGGGCTCGACATGGCGATCGTCAATGCGGGCCAGCTCGACGTCTACGACCAGATCGATCTCGTCCTGCGCGAGGCGTGCGAGGATGTGATCCTCATGCGCCGCGCCGATGCGACCGAACGACTGATCGACTTGGCCGAAAGCTACAAGGGCAAGACCGCCGCCGAAGAACAGGCCGCCGAGGAATGGCGCGGCTGGCCGGTCGAGCGCCGGCTCGAACACGCGCTGGTCAAGGGCATCGACGCGCATGTGGTGTCCGACACCGAAGAGGCGCGCCACCGGTTCGATCGTCCGATCGAAGTGATCGAGGGCCCGTTGATGGACGGCATGAATGTCGTCGGCGACCTGTTCGGCAGCGGCAAGATGTTCCTGCCGCAAGTGGTCAAATCGGCGCGCGTGATGAAGAAGGCGGTCGCGCATCTGATCCCCTTCATCGAAGCGGGGAAGGAAGAAGGCGCGCGCGCCAAAGGCATCATCATCATGGCGACGGTGAAGGGCGATGTGCACGATATCGGCAAGAACATCGTCGGCGTGGTGCTGCAGTGCAATGGCTATGAAGTGATCGATCTGGGCGTGATGGTGCCGTGGGCGCAGATCCTCGCCGCAGCCAAGGAACACGATGCCGACATGATCGGCCTGTCGGGTCTCATCACTCCCTCGCTCGACGAAATGGTCACCGTGGCCGAAGAAATGAAAACCGCCGAGATGGCCATGCCGCTGCTGATCGGCGGGGCGACCACCAGCAAGGTTCACACTGCGCTGCGCATCGATCCCGCCTATCCCGGACCGGTCATCCACGTGCTCGACGCCAGCCGCGCGGTCGGCGTGGTAAGCCGGCTGTTGTCCGACACGCAGCGCGACGAATTCGTCGACACGACCGCTGCCGACTATGTCCATGTCCGCGATACGCGTGCGGGCAAGGGGCAGAGCGAATTGCTCAGCCTCGTCGATGCGCGGGCGAATTTCTACGACGCCTTCCTGTCCGACAAGGCCGCCCCGCCGCTGCGCCCGGGCGTGCATGTGTTCGATGATTGGGACCTTGCCGAACTGCGCAGCTATATCGACTGGACGCCGTTCTTCCGCGCGTGGGAATTGCACGGCACCTATCCCAAGATCCTCGATGATCCGGTTGTCGGCGAAAGCGCGCGCAGCCTCAAGGCCGATGCCGACGCGATGCTCGACCGGATCGTGACCGAGAAATGGTTCACTGCGCGGGGTGTTGCGGGTTTCTGGCCCTGCGCGCGAGACGGCGACGATGTTACGCTCCACCTGGCCGAGGAAGAGCGGCATGTGGCGCTGCCCTTCCTGCGCCAGCAAGTGAAGAAATCCCGAGACCGCGCCAATATGTGCCTCGCCGATTTCATCGATCCGGCGGGTGACTGGCTGGGCGGTTTTGCAGTTGGCATCCACGGGATCGAGGAGCATTCGAAACGCTTCCTTGCCGACAAGGACGATTATTCCGATATCCTGCTTAAGGCGCTGGCGGACCGGTTCGCCGAGGCTTTTGCCGAGCGGCTGCATCAGCATGCGCGCACCGATCTGTGGGGCTATGCCCCGCAGGAGCAGCTGACCAATGAAGCGCTGATCAAGGAGCAATATCGCGGCATCCGTCCCGCGCCGGGCTATCCCGCCTGCCCCGATCACAGCCTCAAGCCGATCCTGTTCGAACTGCTCGATGCCGAGGTGAATACCGGCATCAGCCTGACCGAGAATTTCGCCATGTATCCCACCGCCGCGGTCAGCGGGTTCTATTTCGGCCACCCCGAAGCGCAGTATTTCGGTGTGGCCCGCGTCGGACGCGACCAGCTGGAAGACTATGCCGCCCGGCGCAATGTGGATATCGCGACGGCGGAACGCTGGTTGCGGCCAAACCTGGATTGACCGCGCTGCGGTAATATCGCAGTGCAGCACAGGTCGGCGGCAGGAGCGATTCTGCAGCAGGCGCGCACGGGAGAGTCCGGATGGCGACGTCCATCCGGCGCCGAAGGAGCAACCGCCCCGGAAACTCTCAGGCTAAACGGACCGTGCGCTCCATCGACACTCTGGAAAGCGCCGCGCGCCTGCGCGTGGCCACCGAAGGGGTAAGCGCACCCATCCGTGCGCCAGTCTCTCAGGTTTCCCGACAGAGGGGGCATGGTTTTAGGCGCACCGCGAGGGCGCGCCCCCATGCTTGTGAGGGACGGGACTTGAGCGACGACACCGACGATACGATTGCCGAAATCGAAACGCTGCCGCTCGACGCGTGGCATCGCCGCAAGGGTGCCCGGATGGTGCCCTTTGCGGGATACCACATGCCGATCCAGTACGAAGGCATTGTCACCGAGCATGGCTGGACCCGCACCCAGGCGGGCCTGTTCGATGTCAGCCATATGGGCCAGCTGATGGTCACCGGCGAGACCGCCGCTGCGGAACTCGAAAAGCTGCTCCCGGGCGCGATCGCGTCGCTCAAGCCGGGCAAGGTGCGCTATTCGCTGCTCCTCGACGACCAGGGCGGCATTCTCGACGATCTCATGGTCACCAATGCCACGCCGTGGATCGAGGGCGACGAGGAAGCGGGCACCGAAGGGAAGTGGGGCGAACCGGCCTATTACCTCGTCGTCAATGGCGCGATGAAATGGGACGATATCGCCCATCTGCGCGAGCATCTCGATGACGATGTCACGCTCACGCATATGGACGAACATGCGCTGATCGCGCTGCAGGGGCCCAATGCCGCGACCGCGCTCAACCGCGTGATGCGCAATGTCATTGACGACATGGTCTTCATGGAAAGCGTCTGCCACGATTTCGGCGAATGGCCGCTGAGGATCACCCGCTCGGGCTATACCGGCGAAGACGGGTTCGAAATCTCGGTCCCGGCCGAATTCGCCGAAAGTTTTGCCGACCGCCTGTGCGCCGAAATCGAGGTGCGCCCGATCGGGCTTGGCGCGCGCGACAGCTTGCGGCTCGAAGCGGGCCTCCCGCTCTATGGCCATGACATCACTACCGAAACCGATCCCGTCTCCGCCGATCTCGGTTTTGCGCTGACCAAGCGGCGGCGCGAGGAAGGCGGCTGGATGGGCCACGAACCGGTGATGAAGGCGTTCACCGAGGGACCCGCGCAGAAGCGTGTCGGCTTGGCCATCGACGGCCGTATGCCCGCCCGCGAAGGCGCGCTCATCTATTCGGGCGATACGCAGGTCGGCCGCATCACCAGCGGCGGCTTTTCGCCGACGCTCGAGCGCCCCATCGCCATGGGCTATGTCGATACCGCGCTTGCCGCCGAAGGCACCGAACTCGAAGTCGAAGTGCGGAAGAAGAGGCTGCCCGCCACGGTCGCCTCGCTCCCCTTCGTCCCCCATCGCTACCACAGAGGGAAATGATCGAAATGGCCCGTTACTTTACCGACGAGCATGAATGGATCGACGTCGATGGCGACACCGCCACCGTCGGGATCACCGATTACGCGCAAGGCCAGCTGGGCGACATCGTCTTTGTCGAACTGCCCGATGTCGGCAGCGTGATCGAGAAAGGCAAGGACGCCGCAGTGGTCGAAAGCGTCAAGGCGGCGAGCGATGTCTATGCGCCGATCAGCGGCGAGATCATGGAAACCAACGACGCGCTGGAAGACGACCCCGCGCTGGTCAACACCGCTCCGGAAGAGGGTGGCTGGTTCTTCAAGATGACCATCGGCGACAAGTCGCAGTTCGACGGCCTGATGGACCAGGCGGCCTACAAGAGCTTCTGCGACGGGCTTTGATCCGCTGATGCCCTGCGGGGCCTGAAGGAACCAAGATGCGCTACCTACCCCTGACCGATACCGACCGTTCGGCCATGCTCGATACGATCGGCGCGCCCGATATCGATGCGCTGTTTGCCGATGTACCCGAGGCCGCACGACTCTCCGGCCCGATCGATGGCCTGCCGATGCATGCCAGCGAAATGGCGGTCGAAAAGCATATGCGGCGGCTGTCTAAGAAGAACCTCGCCGCTGCCGATGCGGCCTTCTTCCTCGGGGCGGGGGCCTATAAGCACCACATCCCGGCCAGCGTCGACCACATCATCCAGCGCGGCGAGTTCCTGACCGCCTACACGCCTTACCAGCCCGAAATCGCGCAGGGCACGCTACAGATGCTGTTCGAGTTTCAGAGCCAGGTCGCGCGGCTCTATGGCTGCGCGGTCGCCAATGCCTCGATGTACGATGGCTCGACCGCCTGCTGGGAAGCGGTGGCGATGGCGGGCCGCGTGGCGCGCGGCAAGAAGCGCAAGGTCGTGCTCTCGGGCGCGCTGCATCCGCATTATGCCGAAGTGGTGCGGACGATGGCCAAGTTCACCGATGACGAGATCGCCGGAGCCCCGCCCAGCCTGACCGCCAAGCCCGACGATGACGGGCTGATTGCGCGGATCGACGGGGAGACCAGCTGTGTGGTCGTGCAATATCCCGACATTCTCGGCCGCCTGCCCGACCTCGCGAAGATCGCGCAGGCCGCGCATGAAAAGGGCGCGCTGCTGATCGCGGTCAACACCGAACCCGTCGCGCTCGGCGCAATCGCCTCGCCCGGCGAGCTGGGAGCGGATATCGTGGTGGGCGAAGGCCAGTCGATCGGTGTCGGCCTGCAGTTCGGCGGCCCCTATCTCGGCCTCTTTGCAGTGCGTGATGAAAAGCATGTCCGCCAGATGCCGGGCCGCCTGTGCGGCGAGACTGCCGATGCCGAGGGCAAGCGCGGCTTCGTGCTGACGCTGTCGACCCGCGAACAGCATATCCGCCGCGAGAAGGCGACGTCGAACATCTGCACCAATTCGGGCCTCTGCGCGCTGGCGTTCAATGTCCATATGACCTTGCTCGGCGAAAAGGGGCTGCGCAGGCTGGCGATGGAGAACCACCGTCTTGCGTGCCTTGCCGCCGACCGTCTGGCCAAGGTGCCGGGCGTGAAGCTGCTCAACGAGGTGTTCTTCAACGAGTTCACGCTGCTGCTCGATGGCGATGCCCGCAGCATCGTGCGTAAGCTGACGCAGCAGGATATCCTTGCGGGTGTCTCGCTTGCGCGGCTGTTCCCGGGCAATGAGGGGCTGTCCAACGGGCTGCTCGTCGCGGTCACAGAAACCACCAGCGAGGAGGATGTGGAAACACTGGCCTCAGCACTCGAGGAGGTGCTGGCATGAGCGCGCCCAACGCATCGGGCTGGAAGCCCGGCACCCCGGTCGAAGGTCACAACGCGTTGAGCGGTCCCGATACCGCCACCGGCAATCGCGCACTGATGCTCGAAGAACCGCTGCTGTTCGAGATCGGCCATGTCGAAACCACCGGGGTGGACCTGCCCGAACCGCAAGCGGGCGCCAATCGCCTCGGCGGGTTCGACCGCAAGGATCCGATCGGCCTGCCCGGCCTGTCCGAGCCCGAAACCGTGCGCCATTATACGCGCCTCAGCCGCCAGAACTACGCGATCGACCTCGGCCTCTTCCCGCTTGGTTCGTGCACCATGAAGCACAATCCGCGGCTGAACGAGAAGATCGCGCGCATGCCCGGTTTTGCCGATGTTCATCCGCTTCAGCCGGTCGATACGGTCCGCGGGGCGCTGGAAGTGATCAACGAGCTGGCCTTCTGGCTGGTCGATCTCACTGGCATGGACGGCGTCGCGATGAGCCCCAAGGCGGGTGCGCATGGCGAATTGTGCGGCATCCTCTGCATCCGCGCCGCGCTCGAAGCGCGCGGCGATGCGCGCGAGGTCATCCTCGTGCCCGAAAGCGCGCATGGCACCAACCCGGCAACCGCGGCCTTCGCCGGCTACCGGGTCGAGGATATCCCCGCCAATTCGGACGGAAGGGTCGATCTCGAAGCGCTGAAAGCGCGTCTCGGCCCCGATGTCGCGGGGGTGATGATCACCAATCCCAACACCTGCGGCCTGTTCGAACGCGACATGAAAGCGATTTCGGATGCGGTCCACGAGGCCGGCGGCTTCGTCTACTGCGACGGCGCGAACTTCAATGCGATCGTCGGCAAGGTGCGCCCCGGCGACCTCGGCGTCGATGCGATGCACATCAATCTGCACAAGACCTTCTCGACCCCGCATGGCGGCGGCGGCCCGGGTTCGGGTCCCGTGGTGCTGTCCGAAGCGCTGTGCCCCTATGGTCCGCTGCCGTTCACCGCGCGCACCAAGGATGGCATGGTCCATCTGGTCGAGGAAGAAAACGCCGCCGAATTCGATCATACCAAGGCGTTCGGCCGGATGACCGCCTTCCATGGCCAGATGGGAATGTTCACCCGCGCGCTGGCCTATATCCTCAGCCACGGTGCCGACGGCCTCAAGCAGGTGTCCGAAGACGCCGTGCTCAATGCCAATTACATCCTGCGCAGCCTCGAAGACGTGCTCGATGCACCCTTCGGCCATAGCGGGCCGTGCATGCATGAAGCGCTGTTCAGCGACAAAGGCTTTGCCGAGGATGTGTCCACGCTCGATCTGGCCAAGGCGCTGATCGACGAGGGCTATCACCCGATGACGATGTACTTCCCGCTGGTGGTACACGGCGCGATGCTGGTCGAACCGACCGAGACCGAGAGCAAGGCGGCGCTCGACCAGTTCATCATGGCGCTGCGCAGCGTGGCCGATCGGGCCAAGGCGGGCGATGAAACGCTCAAGACCGCGCCGCATTACGCCCCGCGGCGCCGGCTCGACGAAACGCAGGCAGCAAGGAAGCCGGTGCTGGCGTGGAACGATCCCGATATGGCGTGATGCGAACGGGGGTTGCGGCATTGCGTTACTGCTCTAGAACCGCCGGATAATACAATAAAAATGGGTCGTTCGATGGACCGCGGGGAGGCGGGGGTTGAGCGAGGACAGAGACGATAATCTGCTGATCCGCGGCTGGCGCAATGTGCGCGAGGCCGGCCCGCGTCGTCTCGTATTGACCGCGGTGCTGGTGCTCATGGCGCTGCTGATCGCGCGCTACAGCTGGAACATCCCCCACGAAGTGGTGCCCGACGAATGGCGCATCGAAGGCGCCGAGAATGTCGATATCACCACGCCGGGTACGGGCGATGCCGAACGCGCGCTGTATGACTGGCGCAGCTCGATCCTAGCGGACAAGATCGAGCAGGACGATCGCATCACGATGGTGGTCTATGATGACCAGACGCTGATCGCGGCGCGCAAACGCTCGCCGCTCGATCGCGGGATGCTGTCGCGCGCGCTGCTGATCATCGACGAGATGGAGCCCAAGGCGATCGGGCTCGATATCCTGTTCGACCAGCCGCAGGACGAGGATGCCGAACTGCTCGCTACTTTGCGCGGCATGCAGACCCCGACGCTTGTCGGCTATGCCAATTTCGCGACCAACGAAGCCGACATCGTCTACGACCAGCAGGTCTATCTCGAAGAGTTTCTCGCCCAGCTCGAAGGGTCGAACGCGACCCCCGCCAGCATCCGGCTCGACAACACCAATGGCGTAACGCGCAAGTGGCCGAGCATCGAACCCGACCTGCCGCCTGTGCTGGGCCGCGCCATGCTCCGCGCCGCGGGTGAGGGCGAGCTGGCGCTGCCGGGCTATGAAGGCTCGCTGCGGTATCGCCATCCGGCGTTCGAGAACGAACCGATGTACGGGCGCCTGCAGATCGACAATTTCCTCGATCCGGTGCTGATGGAAATTCCCGAGGTGCGCGCCATGCTGCGCGAACAGATCGAGGGCCGCTATATCCTCGTGGGCGGCGATATCATCGATTATGATCGCGTGCAGACGACGCTCTCCAGCGTGATCGGCGAAAATCCCGCCGGGCTGCGTGTCCATGCTGATATGATCGCGCAAATGCTCGACAGCGACCGGCGCGCGCAGGTGGGGGACGTCACCCTGTGGCTGATGGCCATTCTGGTGGTCGCCACTGCAGTGCTCACCGGTCTGCTCGAATGGGGAAGCTGGCGCATCTACCTGCTGCTCGCGGCCCAATTCGGCACCTTTATCGGCGTCCCCTTCGTGATGGAGTGGCAGGGGGTCGATACGCTCGGTGTGCCCGCTGCCGGCTGGCTGCTTGGCTGGATCATCGCCTTTACCGCAGTGGTGTCCGCCGCGCGTGCGAGCGGCGCGGTACAGCGCAATTTCGCGCAAGGCGCGCTGGGCAAATACCTCCCGCGCGAAATGGCGCAGGAAATCCTCGAGAACCCGCAGTTGCTCTCGCTCCATGGCGAGAAGAAGGAACTCTTCGTGCTGTTCTCAGATCTCGAGGGCTTCACCAAGATGAGCCATGCGATCGAACCGGAAATGGTTGCCAAACTGCTCAACCGCTATCTCGACATGCTGTCGGACGTGGTGCTCGAACATGGCGGCGTGATCGACAAATTCGTCGGCGATGCGGTGGTCGCCTTCTGGGGCGCGCCGATCGCGCGGCCCGACGATGGCGAGCGTGCCGCCCGCGCGGGCTATGCCCTGTGGCAGGCGGGCGAGGCGTTTCGCGAAGAAGTCGCGGCGATGGACGCGGGGCTGCCCAAGATTGGCAAAACCCGTGTCGGATTGCATTTCGGCGAGGCGGTGGTCGGCAATTTCGGCGGCGAAAACCGCATCCAGTACACCGCGCTGGGAGACAGCATGAACACCGCCGCGCGGCTCGAGGCGGCCAACAAGGCGCTGGCATCGAGCGTCATGGCCAGCCGCGAATTCGCCGACCGGGCGGGGCTCGGCTGGTGGCGTCCGATGGGCCGTGTGGTCCTGCGCGGGCGCGCGCGCGCCGTTGAACTGATGGAGCCGGTACCCGATTTCCCCGCTGCCGATCGCGCGTTGTTGGCGGATGCATACAAGCTGGTCGGGACGGACGATGCTAGGGCAGCGGAAATCATCGCCGATGTCCTCAGCCGTCATCCGGCTGACACGGCGTTGAAAAACCTGTTATATCGAATTCAGAATCTGGATGATGGAGGGGCTTATGTCCTCGGTTAAGAACATACTCGCAGGGGCCGCGCTCTCGTTTGCAGCACTCGGCTTTCTCGGCTCGGCACCCGCGCAGGCCGGGGTGGTGGTCAAGTCCAGCGGGCCGTCCGCCGAAACCTACCCGGTGGGCAAGAAGCTCGACGATGCGGCGAGCGTTACGCTCCGCACCGGCGATAGCATAACCGTGCTGACCGGCAGCGGAACGCGCGTCATTTCGGGTCCGGGCACGCACCGAGTGGGGGCACGCGGTGCGAGCAAGCGGACTGCCTTCGCCATGCTGACCCGTCAGCGGTCGGGCGCCCGCGTCCGGACAGGGGCGGTGCGCGGCGGCGCTACCGGATCGTCCACCAATTCGAACCTGTGGAATATCGACACCAGCAATCCGGGCAAGATCTGCCTCCCGGCAGGCGATGCGATCACCTTCTGGCGCCCATCGGTCGAGGGCGGCGAGACCTGGATATTGGGTTCGGCGATTTCCGATTTCCACGTCCATTTCACGTTCGAGGATGGCTCGGCCACCGCTTCGCTCAGCGCCGACGAACTCCCGCTGGGGCAGAACCGGCTTTACGACCTTTCGGGCCCCGCAGGCGGCGCGAAACAGCGTGTCGAATTCATTGCGCTGGATGAAACGCCGCAGGATCCTGAAGACTTGGCGGTCGCGCTGGCCAATCTGGGCTGTATGGGCCAGCTCGACCTGTTGAGCGAGAAACTGGCGAGCTAAGCGAATACCGGTGGCCCCGCGGTATGGGGCAATGGGGGCTGTCGCGGGGGCGGCAGCGGCACACGAGGCAATTGGGGAGGGCCGATGAAACGCCGGGCAGCAGGCTGGCTAGGGGGACGGGGCGGAGCCGTGCGCGCGTTCGCGCTCGCGCTGCTACTCGCGCTGGTCACTCTCGCGCCCGCCAGCCCGGATAACTCCGCCGCCAGGGCCCAGTCTTCCACTGCAAACTTCGAAGGCGTGGCGACCTGTGCCGGCTCGACCTGCCATGGCCGCTCAGAAGGCAATGGCGCGATCGTCCGGCAGGACGAGATCGCGACCTGGCAGGCCCCGTCTTCAGCCAGCGGGGCGCATAGCCGCGCCTATTCGGTGCTGGCCAGCCGTCGCGGCCGCCAGATCGCACAGACATTGGGACTGGGGGCGGCGACGTCCGCACCCGCCTGCCTCGGCTGCCATGCAACCTATGTCCCGCAATCGCGCCGCGGCGCACGTTTCCACACCAGCGACGGGGTAGGCTGCGAAAGCTGCCACGGCGCGGCAGAGGGCTGGCTGCAGGTCCATTACGAGAAGGCGGCCAGCCATGCCTCCAATGTGCGCGCCGGACTGGTGCCGCTCGAAGACCCTCAGGTGCGCGCGAAAATCTGTCTCGATTGCCATTACGGCAGCACCGATACCGGCCAGTTCGTCACGCATTCGATGATGGCCGCGGGTCACCCACGCATCTCGTTCGAACTCGATCTTTTCTCCTCGCTGCAGCAGCATCACACCGAAGATGCCGACTATGCCCGCCGCAAGGGACGCAGCGACAGCGTGCGTTTATGGGCGGTGGGCCAGGCGGAGGCAGTCGCGCGGGCGACCGATCTGTTCGCGCGGCCCGGCTTCGGCATGCGCGGCATGTTTCCCGAATTCTATTTCTACGACTGCCACAGCTGTCACCGCGCTATCACCGACGGGCCTGCCCGGCGGCTGACTTTCGAGACCAATCCGGGCCGCCCGATCCCCTTCGGCAATGCGCCGTTCAACGATGAAAACATCATCATGCTATCCGCGGTGGGCCGGGCGCTGGCCCCCGGCGCGGGCGAGGCATTCGGCACCGCGAGCGTGGAATTTCACCGCGCAATGGGCCGCGACCGCAGCAGCGCGCAGCAAGCGGCGATTGCCCTGCGTGAGCGCGCGCAGGCGCTGTCCAATGCGCTGGCCGCGCGGTCTTTCGGCAGCAGTGATGCCTATCAGGTGATCGCGGCGATCGCCTCGCAGGCGACCGCGCCGCGCTTCACCGATTATGCAGGTTCGGTCCAGGCGGTGATGGCGGTCGATACGCTGCTCAATGCGCTGGTGCGTGAAGGCCGCGTGACGGTCGGCGCCGCGGCTGCGATCCGCGCCAATATCAACCGCGCCTATGCCGCGGTGGCCGCGCCGGAAACCTATCGCCCCGCCGAATTCCGCAGCGCGTTGGCCAGCGCGACATCCGCGATCGGGAGCCTGCGATAATGCGGCGGCGCGCCCTTGGCTGTATGACCGGTGCCCTCGCCCTGGTCCTGGCATCCTGCGGCGGCGACGGGGGTTCGGCGGGCGGCGGCGGGGGCGGCACCGCCACTCCCACACCCAGTCCGACGCCGACCACCGGGGGCAGGCTGTTTACCGATCCGGCGCAGCGCGCGCTGTCGGCCGGCGATGTCCAGCAGATCATCGCGCAGGCCGTGGGCGAGGCGCAGGCACGCGGCCTCCCCGCCACCGTCGCGGTGGTCGACCGCGTCGGCAATGTCCTCGGCGTCTTCGCCATGACCGGCACGCCCGGTAACACCCGCATCAGCCGGCGCACGATCGCCGGGCGCGCCGCGCCGGGTGACGAGGTCGGGCTGCAGGGCGTCCAGGTGCCTACCGCCGCCGCCGCCATCGCCAAGGCGATCACCGGGGCCTATCTCTCAAGCGGGGGCAATGCCTTTTCGACCCGCACCGCAAGCCAGATCGTGCAGGAGCATTTCCCGCCCGCCGCCTCGACCGTGGGGCTTGAAAGCGGGCCGCTGTTCGGCGTGCAGTTCAGCCAGCTGCCCTGTTCGGACTTGTCCGCGCGGATGAGCGACGGGATGATCGGCCCGCAGCGCTCGCCGCTGGGGCTGGCCGCCGATCCGGGCGGTTTTCCGCTCTACAAGGACGGCGTCGTGGTCGGCGGTATCGGCGTTGCCGGCGACGGCAATTACGGCTTCGATCCCGATACGATCGATGTGGACCGCGCCGCCGAGGAATTCGCCGCACTTGCGGGGACTCAGGGGTTCACCCCGCCGCGCGAAATCGAGGCGGACCGGATCCCGGTCGACGGGACCAGCCTGCGTTATAGCGATATCGCGGCCAGCGATTTGGGGCCGCTGCAGCGCAGTTTCGGCGCGGTCAACGGCCCCTTCGGTACGCTGGTGCCGGTGTTCGGCTACAATAACGGCTCGATCCGCGCGGGGACCGCCTATGGCACCAATGCCTCGGGCATCCGCCGCAGCACTGCGGGCGAGTTTGCCAATCGCGATGCCTATGTGCTGGTCGACGCGGCAGGAACACCGCGCTTCCCGATCCGCGCGGGGACCGACAGCGCAAGCATCGCCAATCCGCTGAGCGCGGCCGAAGTGCGCGCGACGATGGAGGAGGCATTCACCGTCCTCAGCCGCGCGCGCGCGCAGATCCGCCGCCCGCTCGACAGCCGGATGCAGGCGTCCATCAGCGTCGTCGATACGCATGGCGCGGTGCTCGGCATCGTGCGTTCGCCCGACGGGCCGATCTTCGGCACCGATGTTTCGCTGCAAAAGGCGCGCACCGCGGCGTTCTTCTCGAACCGTGTCGCGGCGGCGCAATTGCAGGCCGCCGGGCCGGCAGCCGCGCGCTATGTACAGCGGGTGCGCAGCTTCCTCGGCGATGCGAATGCGCTAACCGGAACCTTCGCCTTTGCCGATCGGTCGGGCGGCAATCTGTCGCGGCCCTATTTCCCCGATGGGGAGGTGGGCGATGTCGCCGGCCCGCTCTCGGTCGAACGACCGGGCCAGTTCAGCCCATTCATGACCGGGCTGCAGACCGAGCTGATCGTTCCCAATCTCGTCCAGCATCTCGGCTTCGTGATCTCGGGCGGGACCAGCCCCGATACGCCGCGCGGCTGCACGCAGGTGCCCGATGCGCCCGGCGGCGGGAAGCGGCTGGCCAATGGCATCCAGATATTCCCCGGCTCGGTACCGATCTATCGCGGAGACCAACTCGTCGGCGGCATCGGGGTGTCGGGCGACGGGATCGACCAGGACGATATGGTCAGCTTCCTCGGCCTGCATAATGGCGGGCAGCGCGCGGGCGGTATCGGCAATGCGCGCTTCGAAATCCGCGCCGACCGGATCGTGGTCAATGTCAACGGACGCAACGTGCGGCTGCGCTACGTCAATTGCCCCTTCGCGCCGTTCCTCGACGATCCCCGCCAGAATGTTTGCGAGGGGCTGTGATGGCGGCGGCCGCGCTCACCCCCTTGGCTTTGTTGCTCGCTGCCCAGGCGGAACTGCCGCCCGAGCCCGCACCTGCCGAAGCGCCGCCGGTGGTCAATCCCGAACCGGGCGAACCCGCAGCGGTCGACCCTGCAATCATCGATGGCCGCCGCCGTCCCGATTATACCGAGCCGCTGCCCGATCCGGTGTCGCAGACCAATGAGGGCGCGGTGCGCGCGCCGCCGCCCGAGGCGTTCCCGGTCGACCAGGTCCCGATCCTCGACCGCTGGCGGCTGGTCGAAAGCCTCGGCCTCGTGACCGAACGCTGGTGGGACCCCTATAACCAGAACACCTACAAGGGCGACCGGCCGATCAATCCGGATAAGGTGCCGTGGCTGCCGATTACCGGCGACGACTGGTTCTTCATCGTCAATGCGATAAGCGACACGGTGTTCGAACCGCGCACCTTCCCCATCCCCGTGGGAGTGCAGACGACCGAGCGGCCCGACAGCATCGACGTCTTCGGCAAGGACACCAGCTACGTCCTGTCGCAGAGCTTCATCGTCGGCGCCGCGCTGCTCAAGGGCAGCACCGCCTACAAGCCGCCCGATGTCGAATACCGCGTCACGCTGGCGGCCAATCTCAATTATGTCGATGTGCCCGAGCGGCGCGTGCTGTTCGTCGAACCGAGTAAGCCCTCGCATCGTTTCGACCACTTTGTCGGCGTGCAGGAGGCCTTCTTCGACTATCACTTCCGCAATGTCTCCGACCGCTATGATTTCGATAGCGTGCGGATCGGTATCCAGCCGTTCCAGGCCGATTTTCGCGGGTTCCTGTTCAACGACAACCAGTTGGGCGTGCGCTTTTTCGGGACTCGCGACAACAACCGCTTCCAGTACAATTTCGGCGGCTTCTGGCGGCTGGAGAAGGACACCAACAGCGGGCTCAATGCGGTGCTGCAGACGCCGCGCGACGATTTCGTCTTCTACGTCAACGCCTACCGGCAGGATTTCCTGATCCCCGCGCTGACCAGCCAGCTGACCTTCGTGTGGAATGCAAATCGCGAAGCCCAAGACGTCCAGATCGACGACAATGGCTTCCCCGTGCGACCGGCGCTGCTGGGATCGCTGCGCGGGCGCGATTACGATGTTTTCTACATCGGCTACAATGCCGATGGGCGGATCGGGCGGATCAATCTGACGGGTAGCGCCTATTACGCCTTTGGTGAGGACCGCAATTCCTTCTTCACCGATCAGCCGGCGGACATCAGCGCCTATTTCGCCGCGCTCGAGGCGAGCTATGACCGCGACTGGATCCGCTTCCGCCTGTCCGCCGCCTATGGCAGCGGCGACGGCGATCCCTATGACGATGTCGAGACCGGCTATGACGCGATCTTCGAAAATCCGGTCTTTGCCGGGGCCGATACGTCCTACTGGATCCGCCAGACGATTCCCTTTGCCGGCGGCGGCCGCGCGATCAGCGTCAACGGGCGCAATGGCATCCTCAATTCGCTGCGCAGTTCGAAAGAGCAGGGGCAGTCCAATTTCAACAATCCCGGGCTGATGCTGCTGGGCGCCGGCGCCGATTTCGACATCACGCCCGAGTTTCGCCTTTCCGGCAATGCCAACCATTTGTGGTTCGAGAACACGGCCACGCTGCAGGCGCTGCGCAACGAAGGCTCGATCCCCAAGGCGATTGGCTGGGACCTGTCCGCCGCAGCGATCTGGCGGCCCAAGGCGACGCAGAACATCGTTTTCCGCCTCTCCGCAGCGACGCTGATTTCCGGTGACGGTTTCGACGACCTGTTCACCTCGCTCGGCAATCCGCGTGCCTATTATTCGGTGCTCGCCAACGCGGTGCTGACCTACTGATGCGCAGTCTTTCCCGCCTCCTGCTGGCTATTGCGGTCATGCTTCTCGCCGGGGCCGTGGGCCTGCGCGCGGCGGAGAAGGAAAACCCCGTCAAGCGCGACTACAGCCTCGTCACCGCCGCGCCTGCGCCGCGCGTCCAGACCGAGGCGCAGATGGCGGCGAAATCGGCGGGCTGCGTTTCCTGCCATGTCCGCACCGACCAATCGACGATGCACGAAACGCCCGCCGTGCGGCTGGGCTGCATCGATTGCCACGGCGGCAATGCGGAAGTCTTCGGCGACAGCGAGCTGCCGCATGACGACCCCGCCTATACCGCCGCGCGCGATGCGGCGCATGTGCTGCCCAAATATCCCGAGAGCTGGCACTGGCCGTCTTCCGCCAATCCCAAGCGCAGCTATGGCCTGCTGAACAAGGAAGACCCGGTCTTCGTCCGCTTCGTCAACCCGAGCGATTATCGCGTGGTGCGCGAAGCCTGCGGCGCCTGTCATATCGAGACCATCGAGGCCTCCGAACGCTCGATTATGGCGACCGGCGCGATGCTGTGGGGCGGTGCATCCTACAATAACGGTATCCTGCCCTTCAAACGCTACATCCTCGGCGAGGCTTACACGCGCGAGGGTGAGCCGGCGAAGATCGAGAGCCCCGGCGCGCCGGTAGCCACCGTGACCGACAACCAGGAGGCGCGCGGCGCACTGGCGGCGCTCTATCCGCTGCCGACCTGGCATGTGATCCCGCCGGGTGACGTGTTCCGCGTGTTCGAACGCGGCGGGCGCAATGTCGCCAGCCAGTTTCCCGAGGTTGGCATTCCCAATCCCACCGGGCTGATCCAGCGATTGGAGGAACCCGGGCGGCCCGATCTCAAGCAGTCCAACCGCGGCGCGGGCACCGGCCTGCGCGTCGCGATTCCCGTGCTCAACATTCACAAGACCCGCCTCAACGATCCCTTCATGTGGTTCATGGGGACCAACGACCAGCCGGGCGATTATCGCCATTCGGGCTGCGCGAGCTGCCATGTGGTCTATGCCAACGACCGCGAACCGCGCCATTCGCTGACTTATGCGCAATTTGGCCGCGACGGGCAGAGCGCGACCGTCGATCCGACCATCGCGGGCCTCTATGAAGGCGCGCATGATGATGGCCATGGCGGGGGTCACGGCGCGAGCGATGACGGGAGCCATGGTGCGGTCAAGCAGCCAGGGCATGACGAGCAAGCGCTCGATCAGAATAGCGATGGCGCGGACAAGGAACGCGGTCACCCGATCCGGCATACTTTCACCCGGTCGATCCCGACCGCGCAATGCATGAACTGCCACATGCACCAGCCCAACATCTTCCTGAATTCCTACCTCGGCTACACGATGTGGGATTACGAGAGCGACGCGCCGCATATGTGGCCCAAGGAGCAGAAATACCCCACCGCCGCCGAAGTGCACGCGGTGCTCGATCGCAATCCCGAGGCTGCCGCACCCAAGGGCAAGTGGGCCGATCTCGATTTCCTGCGCAATGTCTACGATCTCAATCCCGAGCTCAAGGACACCCAGTTCGCCGATTATCACGGGCATGGGTGGAACTTCCGCGCGATCCTGAAACGCGACCGCGAAGGCAATCTGCTCGACAAGGACGACAACATCGTCCCGCCCGACGATCCGGAAAAATGGCGCCGCGAGGGTGAGGGCAAGTTCGTCGAGCCCGGCACCAATCCGGGCAAGACCGTCCATATGATGGACATCCATGCCGAAAAGGGCCTGCAATGCGCCGATTGCCATTTCGCGCAGGACAGCCACGGCAACGGGCTGATCTATGCCGAGGTGGCCAATGCGGTGGAGATCGGCTGCAAGGATTGCCACGGCACGCCCGATGCCTATCCCACGCTGCTGACCAGCGGCCCCGCCGCGCCGCCCAAGGGCAACGACCTCTCGCTGCTGCGCAATCCCGATGGCAAGCGCCGGTTCGAATGGACTTACGGCGACGATGGGCAGCGAGTGCTCGTCCAGCGTTCGATCGTCGATCCCGAGCTTGAATGGAAAGTCAGTCTCGTGCGCGACAGCGTCGATCCTGTCTCGCATGACTTCAATGCCAAGGCCGCACGCGCCAAGCTGATGAGCAAGAATGGCGCGGAAACCGGATTGTTCGAATTCGGCACCGGCATCGCGCCCGAAGACCGCGCGCATGGCACCGAGGAAATGGCCTGTTTCACCTGCCACTTGTCATGGACCACCAGCTGCGGCGGGTGCCATCTGCCGATCGAGGCGAACTGGAAGACCAAGTCGCACCATTACGGCACCGAGGAAACGCGCAATTTCGCGACCTACAATCCGCAGGTCGCGCGCGACCAGATGTTCCAGCTTGGCCGCCACCAGACCACCAAGGGCAACCAGGTCGCCCCGATCCGGTCGACCAGCGCGCTCGTGCTGTCCTCGACCAATATCAATCGCGAGCGGATCTATGTGCAGCAGCCACCAGTCTCGGCCTCGGGCTATTCAAGCCAGGCCTTTGCGCCGCATTTCCCGCATACGGTGCGGCTGACCGAGACCAAGACCTGCACCGACTGCCATCTGTCGGCGGAGGACGATAACAATGCGATCATGAGCCAGCTGCTGCTGCTCGGCACCAATTTCGTCAATTTCGTCGGGCTCAACGCCTGGGTCGGGCTCGATACCGGGTTCGAGGCGGTGCGCGTGACCGAATGGGACGAGCCACAGACCGTGCTGGGCAGTTACCTGCACAAATACGCCTATCCCGACTACTGGCGCATGCATGTCGAGGACAATGATCGCGAACTGAAGGACTGGATCCGCGGCCAGACCTTCGATGGCGACGCCAGCGGCGAGACCAAGCCGTTCGAGCAGTTCGCCAATGTCCATGAAGGCACGCGCGATGGCGTCGGCTGCCTGCAATTGCGCGGCGAATATATGTTCATCGCCGAAGGAAAGGGCGGCTTCCGCGTCTACGATGTCGCCTCGATCGCCAACAAGGGCGTCTCCGAACGCATCCTCACCGCGCCGTTCAGCGCGATGGGGCATGACACGCATGTGAAGACGAAGAACGCCACCTGCATGGCACTGGCGACCACCCAGCCGGTCCGGCCCGACCGCAACCGCGCGATGGCCGCGACCCCGGTCAAGGATGCCGCGGGCAATCCGGTGCTCAATGCCGATGGTACGCCGATGACGCTGCTCCAGGTTAACGAGGAGCAGCCGATGAAGCCGATCTACGACTATGCGGTGGTCACCGATGCGGTCGAAGGGCTGGTGCTGGTCGATGTCGTGACGATGGCCGACGGCGAGTTCCGCAACAACCAGCTCGAGCGCACGCGGTTCGTTGATGGCGGCACTGCGTGGAACCCCGATGGTGTGCTGACGGGCGCGCGGCATGTGACGCTGGCGGGTGACATCGCCTTCATCACTGCCGATGCCGGGCTGGTGGTGGTCGATCTGGCCACGCCGGACAACCCGCAGCTGATGGCGGTGCGCGAACTCACCGACGCCCGCGCCTCGACCATCCAGTTCCGTTATCTCTGGGTCACCGATGCCGAGGGGGTGAAGCTGTTCGACGTCACCGACATGCGCAATCCTGTGGCCATGCCGCAGGCGACGGTGCCGCTGGCCAATGCGCAGCGGGTCTATGTCGCGCGCACCTACGCCTATGTCGCGGCGAAGCAGGACGGGCTGGTGATCCTCGATGTGACGCGCCCGTTATCGCCCCGCATCTACCAAAAAGTCACGCTCGGCGGGACGCTCAACGATGCCGAGGACGTGATCGTCGGTTCGACCAATGCCACGCTGTTCGCCTATGTCGCCGATGGGCGTAACGGGTTGAAGGTGCTGCAGCTGACCACGCCCGACAGCCAGCCGAATTTCTATGGCTTCAGCCCCGCGCCCAAACCCGAACTGATTGCCTGGGCGCGCACCAAGGGGGCCGCGCGCTCGCTCAGCAAGGGGATCGACCGCGACCGCGGGGTCGATGAAACCGGCGGCCAGATGGCGGTCTTCGGACGCCTCGGATCACGGCCGTTCAACCGCGAGGAGATGGAAAAGCTGTTCCTCACCCGCGCAGGCGTGCCCTGGAAGGTTTCGGACGAGCCCGATATGGGCGCATGGGTCGGCGGGCGCGGACCAGTGCTGGACCGGGACGGGGCGGCACTGGGCGACTGAGTCCTCCAGCACATTTCCAGGATCGGTAAGCCCGGTCGCACCGGGCGCGCGACAGGGCTAGCGGCGTTCGGCCTTCATCTCGCGCACCATCGGTTTGAGATGCTCGCCGTAATGCGCGAGCACTTCCCATTCGCCGCAGCTTTCGTAATGCGTCACGAGGTCCTCGCCGTCCCAGTAATGCAGCGCATAGCTGGCCGGCTCGGTGGTGATCAGCGCGCGATTGTCCGCCGCATGCTCGTCGATCGGTCGCAGGTCGAGCGCCACCAGCGGCGCGACCGACGGCGTGATGCCCAGCGGGATGCCCTTGAACCGCGCGGCGACCCGGCGATGCAGATGTCCGCAATGGATCGCCTGGATCGTATCCTGGTATCCGTCGACGGCGGCGGCGAAATTGGCAATCCACGGCTCGTCCGGCGCGGGGTCCATCCAGTCGATGCCGCTGACGATCGGCGGGTGGTGCATGAAGATGACGCAGGGCTTGCCGCCGCCCTTCGCCAGCTCCGCGCGCAGCCAGTCGCGCCTTGCTTCGCAGAAAGCCCCACCGTGACGGCCCGGCTCAAACGTATCGAGGCAGATGATGCGCAACCCGTCCTGCTCGATCACATATTGTAGGAACTCGCCTTCGCAGGGGGTGTCGGGAAAGGCGCGCAGCAGCTCTTCGCGGTCGTCGTGATTGCCGACCAGCGGCAGCATCGGGCAGGGGACATCGGCCAGCACCGCGGCGATCTTCGAAAAGCTGTCGCGGTCGCCATGGTCGGTGAGATCGCCCGACAGCACGAGGAAATCGAGCGTGTGCGGGATCTGCGCCAGCCGTTCGAGCACCGCGCCGAAGCGGATGCGGTTGAGCTCTTCCGGACGTGCATCCGGATCGAAACCGATATGGACATCGGTCATCTGAGCGATCAGCAAAGCGTCTCTCCCCGTGATGCCACGCCGACCCTCATTCGCTGCTCTCGCGCTGCCGCAACAGGCGGGCGACCCGATCGGGTGCCGGGCTTTGTGGCCCATCCTCGCGGCGTTGGAAGGTCGGCGGGTGATAGCTGTGGCACATGGCGCAGGTCGACGGGACATCCGCCGCGACCGCGTCCGCGCCCTGGTGGCACTCGCGGCAACTGGTCAGCGTCGGCAGCAGCAGATCGGTCGCGCTGGCGGAGGTATCCGCAGCGTGGCAGCTGCTGCATTCCTCCTGCTCATGCGCCTTGTGGTCGAACCTTCCGTTGAGGAAATAGTGGCTGCGCTGGAACACCGGAACCACGCTTGGCTGCCCGTCGACCGTGATCGGGATATGGCATTCGCCGCATACGCCATCCTCGGACAGCGCCCGAGCGACGCCGACATAATTGCGCGCAGGCGCGCCGAAATCCTGGAAATAGCGACCGCCGCGCTTGAATTCGCCCGGGCGCCTCAACCCGCTGGTGATCGGTTCGCGCGGCGCGCGGTCCATCGCGATCAGGTCGGCGCGCATCTGCGCCACATCGCCATGGCGCAAGGATCGGAAAGTCGCGCCGACCTTGTCGTAGACGAGGCTGTGGCAGCTCTCGCAATCGCTCTCCATTTCCACCGGCAGGAAGCCCACGCGGTCGGCGGTGGGGCGGTGGCAATCGGCGCAGACCAGCGCTTCGCCATATTCGGGCAGCGTCCCGGCCATCCGTGCGACGCCATTGGTGCTCGACAGATGCATGTCATGCGGGAAGCGCAGCCCGCTGTTCTCGCGCGCCTTGCCGTCGAGTGTCACGCGTGCGGTGCGATCGCTGCCAGCCTCGGTGAAGACCAGCGCCTGCAGCTCGGGGTGGTCGGTGCCGAAATCATGCGCATTGCCAAGCGCGGTATCGCCCAGCCGCGTATCCATCGCCTCGTGGCAGCTCGAGCAGAATTGCTGCGCGGCAGGCTCCATCCGCCCCGCGCTTTCATGCTCGGTATGGCAAGTGGTGCAGGCTTCGGGGCCTTCCTTGCCGAAGGCCTGGGCGATGTCCCACAGCAGCGCGTCGCCCGTACCCATCGGCCCGCGCGAAGTGGCGAGCCGGTCCATTTCGGCATGGTCGCCGATATTCTCGTGGCACGACAGGCAGGTCTCGTCGCGGACCGAGACGAAGGGCTCGACGTGGCAGGCCTCGCAATTGTTCTCGAGCGAATGGTGCGCGAGGCTGAGCTTGCCCGTGCTCCAGCTATCGTCCCATGCCACCTGGTCCACGCCATGTGCGCCGGGCTGCTTGTCCTCGCGCGTGAGATTGGTCCAGATCGGCACCGCGAGGAAGGCGATCAGGATCACCAGCACGCCGATCCAGGCCGCCGCGCGCTTGCTTGGCATGGCGCTGGCGAGATCGAAGCCGCGCACGGCATCGCGATTGCCGAACTCGCGCTCTTCCTGCGTCACTGTGACCAGCGTGCGCCCGTCCGCCTCGAGGCCGATGGTCAGCGTATAGAGCCCGAGCGTCAGCGCGCCGCCCGCCGCCGGGTCGATGCTCACCGATCTGCGCTTGTGCCCGTCGAAGGTGAAGTCGCGACTGCCCGCCGCCTCGATCGCCAGATGGCCGCGATCGGTGCGGGTGATCGAGATATGGTGCTGTTCGACCGCGAGGTCGGCGACCACCACATCATTGGTCGTCGCGCGGCCGATTGCCAGCGTGTCGCCTTCGACCACGCGATCGCGCACGATTTCGCGCCCGGTGGCGGTGAGGTCGATGGTGCGGATGAGGAATGTCATGGTCCGTCCGTCACCAGTAATAGAACACGCTGACGACATGCGCCGTCAGCGCCGCGAGCAGCGCGATGGTCAGCGGCACATGGACATAGAGCCAGATCTGGAGCAGCGCCTTGGTCTGCATGTGGCGGCGGATCTGGTCGATCTGCGCGGCGCGCTTGCCTAGCAGCGAGCGGACCTTCTGCTGCGCGAGGTCATGCGCATCGTCGTCATAGGCGCGCCCGGTCGAGATATGTTCCAGCGCGGTGCGCGTTGCATCGCGGCGGCCCGAGCCGCGGAACCGCGCGGCGATCCCGGCGGAGAAGACATCCTGCTCGAGCGCGGCGATCACCCGGTCGGCATCCTCGCGCGACAGCGGCTGCGCCGCGGCCTCCAATTGCTTGTCGATCGTTGCGAGGCTTTCGATCATCTGTTCGCGCGTCATCTCGCGGCGGTTTTCCGACAGGTTCTGCGGCAGCGAGGTATAGACCGCGATGCCATAGGCGCCCGAGATGATCACCAGCATCATCAGCACCCAGGCGAGCGTGTGGACGTTCCACCCCAGTTGGAAACCGGTGTGCAGCGTGCCGATGATCACCAGCGACAGGCCGAGATAGACATGCGCGCTGGTCCACGCCTTGAGGCTCCAGCTGCCCGGTGTCGGGCGCCGCTTGCGAATGCCCAGCCACGCCAGCCAGACGATCAGTCCCGCGCCTACCGTGCCCAGCGTATAGCCATACCAGCTCCCGCCATTGTGCCGCGGGTCGACGTCGATCAGCACATAGGTGAGCACCACGAACAGGCCGAGGAAACCCGCCACCCGCGCCCAGTAATAGGCGCGGTGCGCGAGGAAGCTTTCGTGGCTGGCCGAACGGCGCTGCTCGATCTCGGCATAGCCGGTGGCATCGTCGCTGGACGAAACGCTCGCCATCAGTCGGCCCCTTCTTCGAGCCGCGCGACGGTGAGGAAGCGTTCGGGGCTGACCCGGATCGCCGCGCCAGTCGGGCAGGCGCGCACACAGGCGGGGCCGCCCTCGATCCCGCTGCACATGTCGCATTTGATCGCCAGCTTGGCAGTCTCACCCACTTCGGCGGCCTTGCGCGTACGCCAGGCATAGCTGGCTTCGCCGGGCCCGGGGCCGGTGCCGAACAATAGCCAGCTGAGCAGCCCCGGCTTGGGCGGCGGCTTGGCATCCATCCGGATCACCCCATAGGGGCAGTTGCGCTGGCAATTGCCGCAGCCGATGCAAGTTTCGTCGATCACCACCTCGCCATCGGGACCGCGCTTGATGGCATTGGGCGGGCAATCGGCCATGCAGTGCGGATGCTCGCAATGACGGCAAGAGGTCGGCACGTGCAGATGCGCATAGGTCCGCCCCGCCTCGCGGTCGAGCCGGCTGAGGCCATCATGGCTGTCGGCGCAGGCCTTTTCGCAATTGTCGCAGCCGACGCACAGCTTCTCGTCGATCAGCAGCACATCGGTCGCTTCGCCAAGCCCGTTCTCGACGAGGAATTGCGCGGTCTGCGAATACATGTCGACTGCGCCGCCGAAGCTCGCCTTGCGGCTTTCGACGAAGTCGTTGATCTCGCGCCGCGCCGCCATGTCCTTGAGCGCGCGGGTGCGGATGTCGGGCTTGGCGTCGAGCAGCGCGTTGAACATTTCGCCCGGGAAGCGGATCACCTCGCTCTTGATCGCTGCGCGCACGCTGGCGGAGCGTTTGGACCCGTCGATCACCGCCATTTCGCCGAAATAGGACCCGGCGGGCAGGTAGGAGAGGAACACCGGCTTGCCGCCCAGATCCTTCTCCACCACCATCGACCCCACGCGGACGATATAGATGTCCTTGTCGTCGGCGCCTTCCTCCACCACCACTTCGCCCGCGGGGACCGAGACGACCTCGGCCGCCTCGACCAGCTCGGCGATGTCGGCAGGGGTCAGGCCCGCACCGAAGATCTGCAGCACCTGCCGCTCGATCGAGATGCGGTTGACTGCGCGATTGGCCGAGGGCGCGGTGGCGAGCAGCTTGAGCGCGGCGAGGCGCGAGAATTCGACCACCACCGTGGGTTCGGCAGCGCGGATGGTGGAACCGCGCTTGCGGCCCGAAATCAGCCCGACCTCGCCAAAGATCGATCCGGTTTCGATCGGCACGGTGATCGAACTGTCTTCGGGATTGACCTCGACCAGCACCGAACCCTCGGCAATCGCGAACATCGACGACCCCGGTTCGTTGCGGGTGAAGATCACTTCGCCGCGGTCATAGGCATGGACCCGGCTGTCGAGCATCAGCTCGCGCATCTGCAGCGGGCTCAGCTCCTGCAGGATGACGACTTGCGAGCGGAACGCCTCGAGCCAGTCGTCGACCGTCCGGCCACCCGGCAGCGCGGCGAACTTCTCCGCCAGAATCGGTTCGTCGGCGGGTTTGAGATCGGTATTGCCATCGAGAAATTCGATGACATCATAGCCCTGGTTCATGCAGTGCTTGATCAGCGGATAGCCCGCCAGCGCGCCGATCACATGGATGCCCGGCTGCGTGGTCTCGAAGCTGGGAGTAAGCTTGGGAAAGGCGGTGCGATCCTCGCTTGCAAACTCGACGCCGCATCCTTCGACGAAGGCACGCGGCGGCTGCGAGCCGGTGCGCGCGATGATCCGGTCACAGCGTATGGTTTCCTGCCCGTCGCGCGTTTCGAGCACGATTTCACCCGCGCGCACTTCCAGCGGGCTGGTTTCGCGGCGCACCGAAATGCGTCCGTCGGCCTCGCCCTTTTCGAGCAGCTTGACGTTGGCACCCTTGGCGCGCGCGAAATCGGCGCGGCGGTTGAGGATGGTGACGACATTGCCCTGCGCCTCGTCGGCGGCGAGGCCGAGCGCGTTCTCGATTCCCGCATCGCCCGAGCCGATCACAGTGATATGTTCATCGACATATTCGGTGGGATCGTCGAGCTGGTACTGGACGTGCGGCAGGTCGCCACCCGGCAGCCGGAGCAAATTGGGATTGCCCTGCGTCCCGATCGCCAGCACCACCGCTTCGGCCTCGACCGTCGAGCCGTCCTGCAGCGTCAGCGTGAACGCGCCTGCCTGCCCCGCAATGCCGGTGACATCGGCATTGGTGCGCACTGTGACCTGGCCGTCCGCCACCTGCTGGTCCCAGGTGTCGAGGATCACCTCGCGCTTGCCGGCATCGAAATCCAGATCGCTGCGCAGCACCAGATTGCTGGGCGTCGCCATGACGTGCTTGCCCTTCTGGTATTTGTAGATGGTGTCCGACAGATGGTCGGTCTTTTCGAGCAGCACATGGCTCATGCCGCGCTCTGCCGCATGCGCAGCCGCGCTCAGCCCGGCGGGACCGGAGCCTACAATCGCAACACGAACTCTATCGCCCAAACCGCAATCCCCCCCGGAGGCTTGCGAACCCGTATTTTGTTATGGGGCGGCATCATAGGCAAAACTCGAGCGGTGGCAATTGCTTGTCGGCCCTAGCCGCGATAGCCAGCCTACAAGGGGGATGTGATGGGCGAGAAAAAGACCGGTAACCGCGTGACCGGGGGCGTGCTGCTGTTCGGCCTGGCGCTGGCAGCCATCCTTGCAGCGGTAGGCTATCGCGCGCTCGACGGGGCAGATACCGATACGGACGAATCGCCCGCAGCCACTCCGCTTGAAGCGCTCGAGGCGCGCGTCGCCGAAGAACCCGGCGATGCCGCGGCATGGCAGGAACTGGGCTTCACCCGCTACGGGCGCGGCGAATTCGGTGCAGCGGCTACGGCCTATCGCGAAGCCACCGCGCTCGAACCCGACACCGCAGTGCTGTGGTCGGCCTTTGGTGAGGCGCTGGTGATGGACAGCAAACGCGACCCGCTGCCGCCCGAAGCGCTGGCCGCCTTTCGCCGCGCGATCGCGCTCGATCCGGCGGACCCGCGGGCGCGCTATTTCCTTGCCGTAAAGCGCGATCTCGATGGCGACCACGAAGGTGCGATCGCCGCGTGGCTGGACCTGCTCGAAGACACCCCGCCGGGCGCGCCGTGGGAAGCCGATCTGGCACGGACGATCGAGCAGGTGGCGACGATCAACAAGCTCGAGGTCACTCCGCGGCTCGAACGTGCGCAGGCGGCGCGTGCGGTTCCGGCCTCAGCGGGCGCGGGGCTGACCGCAACCGGCGCGATTCCCGGGCCGAACGCGGCGCAGCTTGCCGCCGCCTCGCAAATACCCCCGGGCGAGCAGCGCCAGATGGCCGAGGGCATGGTCGCCAGCCTCGAACAGAAGCTGGTCGCCGATCCGTCGAACCTCGACGGCTGGGTGATGCTGATGCGGTCGCGCGCCACGCTGGGCCAGCCCGATCGCGCGCGCAAGGCGCTGAGCGATGCGGTGGCGGCCAACCCCTCCGCCGCAACACGATTGCGCGCCGAAGCGGAGGCGCTCGGGATTCGCTAGCCCTTGGGCGGCAGCTCGGGCGCGGGTTTCACGGTGATCGTGATCTGCGCGAGCGAGATCACCGCCACCCAGAAGCCGAGCACCGAGAGCGCGGATGCACCCATCACGGTGAAGGCTGCGCCCTTCAGCCCGTTCCAGCCCATCGCCACGTCGAGCAGCGTGAGACCGATGATCGTGGGGATCGCGCGGATCAGGAAGGCGGTGCCTGCCCGGCCGGCGCTGACCAGCAGCGATTCGAGACTGGCCCCGACCAGTTCGATCGCGCCGGCGATCGCAAGGATCACCATGGTCCAGAACACGCGGAATTCGGGCCCCGCGATCAGGACCAGCGCGGTCCGCCCGAAGAACAGCGTTACCAGCACCGCCAGCACGCCGGCGATCAGCGCGATATTGGCCATCCGCCGGGCCATGTCATGCGCGGTCTCCCGGGCATGGACCAGTTCGGGATAGATCGCCTTGGAGACCGTCTGCGCGAGGCTGACGAGCGCCTGCCCCAGCTGGCTGGCAACGCGGTAGCCGCCCGCCGCGGTTTCGCCGCCGATCGCGCCGACGAGCAGGATCAGCACTTGCTTGGCGCCGACATTGAGGCTGCCCGACATGTTGGTCGACCAGACGAAGCGCCAGGCTCCCGGATGCGCGCGCGGAATATGGCGTAGGCTGATGCGCGAGAGGTTGATCCGCTCGAGCCGGCCAGCCGCGATCCACAAGGATACGGCCACCGCGATTTCTGCGGCGGCCCAGGCGAGGACAAAGCCGGTCACGGTCGGCATGGCGATTGCGGCAGCTGCCGCGCCCGCCGCGCGCACCACCGGCTGCACCGCTTCGGCTGCGGTGGTGCGCGCATAGGCGAAGCGCAGTCGCAGCAGGCCGGTGGGAGTGGTGCGGATCGCCAGCAGCGAGATCACGCAATAGCCGAAGGCGACCGGTATCAGCTCGTCGGGCAGCGGCAGCCAGAGCGGTGCGCTGCCCACCAGCGCGGCTGCCAGCACGAGGCCCAGCGCGACCGACAGCAGGTCGAGCGCGATGGCAAAACCCGTCGCATCGGCGGGTCCGTCTTCATCCGCGCCCCAGCGCACGACGAATTGCCAGGTCTGGAAATTGGCCAGCCCGGTGACCGTTTGCCCCAGCGCGAGGATGATCGCGAAATAGCCGAAATGGTCGAGTCCCAGCGTCCGCGTAGCGAGCGCCAGGTAGATGATGCTCAAAACGGCATTGAGGCCGCGCCCGGTCAGCAACCAACCGATATTGCGGAGCAGGCGATGCATCGTCCGGTCGGCAGCGTCAGACGGTGGCGAGCCGCT